>NZ_DLSO01000031.1:0-62745 GCF_002500165.1 Gordonia sp. UBA7860
CTTCCCGTGCCAGCAGCCGATGAAGGTACGCAACGGGGTGATGCAGGTGCCGCGCTGGCGCATCATGCCCGACGCCGAGGCCACCCAGAAGAACAGCCAGACCTGGATGTCGGGGACCGCTGGCGGGCCGCTCGGTATCACCGAGGCCATGCTCATTCCCACCCTGCTCCCCACGTACCTGCGCAACAACTGGGGCCGCGACTGGGGCGGACTGCAGCGCTTTACCGAGGTCGACCCCGCACCCCCGGCACAGCTCGAACTCGGCACCGCGCGCCGATCCGGACTCTGGGACCCCGGCCCCATTCGGTCGAGCGGGTACTGACCGCGCGCTCGGCGGGTCGCGGGGTCGGCGGGGCGTCGTCGGCGGGGGCCAGCGCGGCGTCGAAGGACGCGGCGTCGTAGAAACACGTGTTTCTGACAGACGCGCGCAAAGCTTCGCGAGCAGGTGTCAGAAACACGTGTATTTGCGGCTCAGGTCGGGCCGTTCGGTGTGGTGAGGGCATGCTCACCTTGCTTGCGCTCACGCTGTGAGCGCGCATCATGGGTGCTCATGAGCGTCGACGACTCTTCGCACGCAGAGCAACCAGCACACTCGGCGAACGCAGAGCAGCCGGAGAACTCAACGCACGCGGAACCCGCAGCGCACGCAACACACGCGGAACCCGCAACGCAGTCAGAAGGCGCCGCGCATCCGGAGCACGCCCACGCCCACGGTGACGAGCCACACGCGGGGTCGCTCGC
Source organism: Gordonia sp. UBA7860 (assembly GCF_002500165.1). NCBI lineage: Bacteria > Bacillati > Actinomycetota > Actinomycetes > Mycobacteriales > Gordoniaceae > Gordonia > Gordonia sp. UBA7860. Next base: position 742 of record NZ_DLSO01000031.1, read on the forward strand.
GAATCGGCTGAACTGGTTACGGGCGGGCGTGCTCGGGGCCAACGACGGCATCGTCTCGACGGCGGGCATCGTCGTCGGCGTTGCCGCTGCGACCACCGACCGAGCCCCGATCTTCACCGCGGGCATCGCGGGGCTGGCAGCGGGAGCGGTGTCGATGGCGCTCGGCGAATACGTCTCGGTCAGTACCCAGCGCGACACCGAACGCGCACTGCTCGACAAAGAGGCGCGCGAACTGGCCGAACAACCCGAAGCCGAGTTCGAGGAGTTGGTCGGGCTTTACGAGGCCAAGGGACTCACACATTCGACGGCGTGCCAGGTCGCGCGTGAGTTGACCGAGCACGACGCGTTCGACGCGCACGTCGAAGCCGAGCTGGGCATTGACCCGCACGAACTCACCAATCCCTGGCAGGCAGCAATCTCGTCAGCGGTGTCGTTTACGACCGGAGCAGCTTTACCCCTGATCGCGATCCTCGCGCCGCCCGCATCGATCCGGATTCCGGTCACGTTTGTCGTTGTCCTGATCGCACTGGCGATAACCGGAGCACTCGGTGCGATCCTCGGCGGCTCGAAACCGTGGCGACCGATGATTCGCGTCGTAATAGGTGGCGCAATCGCGATGGCCGTGACATTCGGCATCGGTCATCTGGTTGGCCATACCGTTACTTGACAGTCACCGACGACCCCCCGCACGGCACTTGTCGGTGCTCTGGTTTTGACCATCTACCAGCAAGTTCAGGCTTACCTCATAACGATATCGCCCGTTCCGAACACGCGCGCGATCCGATTCCGAACTGGTCACAATTCCATCAACAAAGCACTAGTTTGCATCCCGTAACAAAAAGCGCGGCCTACCGTTGAGTACGTAAATGCAAACCGCAGCGAGCATGTGAAGAAAGCCGCGAGAAACCGCGACAGAACAGGCTTGTACGTCCAGCGAACCGAATTCTGTTGAACCGCTTCCGCAGTAGACCTCCGGTGAGGTCCACTCTCAACATTGGAGCGACGATGAGCGTCCTGGATAACACCTCACACGACCTTACCCACGAGCACCATCTCGACCCGTTCGTCGAGCGAGCAGACACCGGCGACTTCCCCGCGCTACGTGCTGACACCGCTCACAGCGCCGCGCCTGATACAGGCTTCGAGGAGGATCGCGGGTCGACGAATGACACCGTGCCCGCCCCCGATAACCACGAGGAACACAGCACCCTCCTCATCGCTGCGCTACTCCCCATCGGCTGTCTGTGGATCGGCATCACGGTTGACAGCCTCTTCGATTCCCTCGCGCTCACCGCCACCAGCGTCGCAGTGTTTGCTACTCTCACGCTCGGAGTGCTCGTCGCATCAGCACTTCACGACAGCGAATAGCGCGGTCCGACCGCGCCGTAAACGTCGGGGTGACATTGACGCTCCGTCAGAGAGCGTGAGGGATGAGCCAGGGTCTGACCAGTACCAGGGGCGGGGACGCGGCGTCGATCTTCCAGGGTATGGAGTTGAGGCCCCAGTTCAGCCCTGTCTTCGAACTGTCAGGCGGCAATCTCGTCGCCGCGAGTCTCGAGCTCAGCGGTCCCAAGGGCACCAATTTCGACTCGCCACGCGCTCTTCGTCGAACCGCAACGCTCATGGAGCAGCGCACGGCTCTCGATTCGCGGAAATTCGCATTTGCCGACGCCGCTCCGGCCCGGCGCGTCTCCGCGGCCATTCCACTTTTCCTCGCCGTCGACATCGACCTCTACGATCCGCAGCGCACATACTCGGCTGGCGAGACCTTGGCGTTGCTGATCGAACCGCGCAGCGTGCTGCGGCGCCCGCAGTCGCGGCTCGCTCAGGTCGCGCAGGCCCGGCGAGATGGACGACTGATCGCGATCGAGGGAATCACCGCGGATCGTCGAACGGCAACGTTGCTCACGCTCATCGAACCCGACGTCGTGTTGTTGCACCCCGACGTCCTCGCGCCGGTTCCGACACCCGAGACCGCCCACCTGGCACACACGCTCGCCGCACACATCGAGCGCACGGGCGCGATCGTCATCGCGACGGGAGTCGACACAGAGGCGGATCGGCGGATCGCTGAGACCCTCGGCGCCCGATACGGGCTGGGCGCGCTGCACCCGCCCGTCTCGGATGCCGACGACAGGGTGCTCGGCGCGATTTCTCAACTACCGCCCCTGCCCGCCCGCACGACGCCTCCCACCGACGAGAAAACCCCGTACGCCATCGCATCTAAGTCGGGTGCGCCGCGTCCGGCCGACCAGCGACTGCTACTCGAGATGAGTAAAGACCTCGAACGGACCGCGACAGAGGCAAGCGTCGCGGTCGTCCTCGGCACCTTCCAGGACCGACACCACTTCGCATCGTCGACGTCGCAACGCTGGCGCGCGATGTCGGAGAAGGTGGGGCTCGTCGGCGTGTACGGCGAGGGAATCCGCCCCATGAGTGAGGGCAACATCCATTACGCGCCACTGAGTTCCGACGACGCACTCGTCAACGAATGGAACGTCGCCGTGCTCGGAATGCACTTCGCCGCACTGCTTTCCGCGCGTGAGATACACGGACCACGCCCCAGCGGCCGTCGCGAGTTCATGTTTGTGCAGAGCTACGATCGGACGATCGTGACCCAGGCGATTCGAGTGATCTTGTCCCGCTTCAACTGAAGCACTACTTCTTGAGCGTGCGAACTCAGATCGGCATCAGCAGATGCTTACGCGGCGTGCGCATCGTCTGCTTGTCGCGCAACTGCGCCAACGCTTTACGGAGCTGCAGTCGTGTCTGGGCAGGCTCGATGACGGCATCGATGTAGCCGCGCTCCGCGGCGAGGTAGGGCGTGGCCATCATCGTGTTGTAGAAGTCGATGAAGTCGCGTCGCACCTTGTCGGCGTCGTGCGCCGACATCCCCTCGGTCTGCCGACGAGTCAGGACCGCTGCCGCCGACTCCGCGCCCATCACAGCGATTTTCGCCGTCGGCCACGCGAAGTTGAGGTCGGCGCCGAGCTGCTTGGAACCCATCACCGCGTACGCTCCGCCGTACGCTTTGCGCAGCACGACGGTGACCTTCGGGACATCGGCTTCGACGTAGGCGAACAGGAACTTGCCCGAGCGTCGAATGGTGCCCTTCTGCTCTTCCACCAGTCCCGGCAGGATTCCCGGGGTGTCGACGAGGAACACGAGCGGAATACGGAAAGCGTTGCAGATACGCACAAACCGCGTCGCCTTCTCCGACGAATCGGTGTCGAGCGTTCCGGCCATCACGCTCGGCTGGTTGGCGACGACGCCGACGCTATGGCCGTCGACGCGCGCATAACCGGTGAGGATGTTGGGTGCGAACAACTCACCGACCTCGTGGAACGCGCCGTCGTCGAACAGTTTCACGATGATGTCGCGCATGTCGTACGCGGCGTTGTCGCTGTCGGGCATGAAATCGTTGAGAGCCAAGTCGGATTCGGTGATCTCCGGCTCGAGACCCGGATTGACGACCGGCGGCTCTTCGAAGCTGGTCGACGGCATGTACTGCAGGTACTCACGCACCCACTCGAATGCCTGCTTCTCGTCCGGCGCGATGTGGTGAATGTTGCCCCACCGCGCCTGGTTGTGCGCGCTACCGAGGTCTTCTGCCGAAATCTCTTCGCCGGTGGTCTGTTTGATGACGTCGGGACCGGTGACGAACATGTAAGACTTGTCCTCGACCGCGACGAGGATGTCGGTGTTCGCAGGCGTATACACCGCGCCGCCTGCGCACTTTCCGAGGATCACCGAGACCTGCGGTGACAGACCGGAGAGCAGATCGTTTCGACGACCCATCTCGGCGTACCAGGCAAGCGAGGTCACGGCATCCTGGATGCGCGCACCGGCCGAATCGTTGATGCCGACCATCGGGCAACCGATCTTGCCCGCCCACTCCATGAGCGCGGACACCTTGCGGCCGAACATCTCTCCGACGGTGCCGCCGAAAACGGTCTGGTCGTGGCTGAAGGCCGCGACGGGACGGCCGTGCACCAGTCCGTGACCGGTCACGACGCCGTCGCCGTAACCCGTGTGTGCTGCTCCGGGCATCTTGGCGAGCGCACCGATCTCGACGAAGGTCCCGGGATCGAACAGCATGTCGAGACGCTCACGCGGAGAACAGATCCCCTTGCGCTCGCGCTTCTCGATCGCCTTCTCGCCACCGGGTTCGCGTGCCTGCTCCAACCGGACGCGGAGATCGGCGAGTTTGGCTGCGGTGGTGTCGGTCACGTGATCTTCTTCCTCGATGTCGGTACTAGCGGATGTCGGTGCCAGAGCGCCGATTTCGCTTCTCGCGGGGCCTCGATGGCCGTGCTAGTTGGTGGCCTTCGCCTCCACGGCTGCAAGACGCTTCGTCAGATCGGCGCCGATCTTGGCGATGTAAGGCTCGTCGACGATCGACAGGTGATCGCCGCCGATGTGGATGATCTCCAGGTCGTCGACGACCTCGCCCCATCGACCATCCTCGTCGATCTCCGCCCACTGCGGCTCGAGTTCGATTGCGCCGTCGTGCATCTTGTCGGCGCGGTAGAGGATCACCTTGCCGCTGTAGGGCTGCGGCGCGATGTTGGTCAGCGCGCGGTTGTCGACGAAGGACGTGCGCTGGTGCTCGATGATGCCGCCGGGGATCTTGGTGCCCGACATCGAGACCATCTCCATGATGATCGCGAACTGGCCCTCGTCATCGGCGTCGACGAGTCGGTCCATCGGGATCGGGACGTCGGGGTCGAGGTCGTAGTTGCGAATCGCGAAGTCTTTCCAGCGTTCGAGGCGTGCCCGCTTGTTCTCCGGGGTGTCGGGCACGTCGTGACGCGGTCGGACCACGTCGATCAGTCCGACGAACGCGACGTCCTCGCCCTCGTCGCGCAGGACCTTCGCGCAGCCGTACGCGAGTGCGCCGCCGAGCGACCACCCGATCAGTACGTACGGGCCGTGCGGTTGGACCTCACGCAATCGCGGCAGGTACTGCGCGACCCGCTCCTCGATGGTGCCCTCGACACGGTCGAAACCGATGACCGGCTGATCCTCGGGAAGCCGCTTGAGGAGCGCCTCGTACGCCGAGGTGTTGCCACCCGCGGGGTGGAACAGCAAGGCGGGCACCGGATCTCCCGCGCTGGGGTCGTACGACTTCTTGCCTTCCGGCACCAGACGCAGATAACGGATGAACCCGTCGGTGTCTGCCGCGGCGTCGAGGAAGTTGCGGACGTAGTCCGACATCTCCTCGATCGTCTCCGAATCGAGGATGTCCTCGACGTCGATATCACCGCCGGTGCGCTCGTTGAGCTTGTCGGTGAGCTTCTGCGCGACGTCCTCTTCGAGCACGGGCAGCTTGTTGAAGATGCCACCCGCCGACTTGCCCGTGATGACCGCATACACGCCGAACGTCAAGCGCTCTGCGGCATCTCGCGGCGGAACGTCGGAGCCCGCGGCCTCTGCGACGGCCTGCTGGCTCGTCAGATCCGGCGCTGCCGCAGGGGTCGTAGCCCGCTGGTCGGCCTCATCCCGCTGATCGACCCCCGACTGCTGATCGACCCCCGACTGCTGATCGAGCTTGTCGAGATCACCCCGCTGATCGACCCCCGACTGCTGATCGAGCTTGTCGAGATCACCCCGCTGGTCGACCCCCGACCGCTGATCGGTCTCACCCCGCTGATCGACCCCCGACCGCTGATCGAGCTTGTCGAGATCATCCTTCGCGAGCTGCTCGTCGATGTACGAGTTGAGCGCAGCGGTGTCGAGTTCGCCTTCGCCTGCGGCCTTGCCTGCGAGGTCGTCGAGTTGGTCGCGGTGAGTGACCGCGAACGCAACGAACTTCTCGACGTCGGACAGGTTTGCCTGACGCATCGCCTGCAGTTGCAGTTGCGGAATGTCGAATTCGTACTCGACGCGGTTCTTGATGCGCACCGCCATGAGCGAGTCGAGTCCCAGTTCGATCAGCGGGATCTCGCGCGGTAGATCTTCGGGGTCGTAGCCCATCGACTCACCGACGATGATCGCGAGTCGATCACCAACGGACTCACCGGATTCGGGGTCCCACTTGTTGCCGATGTCGTCGACGACCTCGTCCTCGACCGTCAGCGAGGTATCGGTGTAGCCGACCTTCGCCGGATCGATGGCGCCCTCGGCTGTGCCAGCGGTTGACGTCGCAGTGCCGTCGGCAGGTTCCGCGCTGCCACCGGCAGCATCTGACGTGCCCGTGACGACCGCCTCGAACAGGAGGTGGAAGTTCTTGTCCCGCTTGGTGTGCACCGTCACCGACGCACCGCCTGGGTGCGGACTCAGCGTGGTGGTCAACGAGCCCGTCTTCGGGAACTCGCCGTGCGTAGCCGCCGCGCCGACGCGGGCGTCGTCGAATACCTCTGCGGCCGCGGCACGAACCAACTCACGCGGATCGGTCACCGCAGCAGCATTGACCTCCCAGGCGTGGCGGCCATCCGGAAGCGCGACGTGCGAACCGGGAATCCGCCCTGCCGTACCACCACTGGAGATCTGCGCAGTGAGCCAGAACGGCTTGCGGTCGAACCGGGTTCGCGGGATGTCGGCGTAATCGCCTGTGCCGAAAAGCGATCCGACGTCGACGGGATGTCCGTGGACGTACAGCTTCATCAGGGCGTTGACGACGCCGAAGCTCTCGTCCTCCTTGCGGCGCAGCGTCTCGATCAGCTCGGCGTCGTGCAGACCAGCCGAGAACGTCACTGCCGCAACGGAAATCAGCACCGCAGGGTTGGGCGAGAGCTCGAGGAAGGTCCGATGGCCATTCTCCACCGACTTCGAGATCGCCTGGCTGAACCACACGCTGTGGCGCAGCCCCTTGAGGAAGTAGTCGATGGTGTGCACGGGCTCGTGTCCCGCACGGTAGAAGGCCTCGCGATCGACCGAACTGTAGAAGCCCGTCTCGAGACGCTTCGGCTCGATTCCGGTGAGTTCGTACGACAATTCGCCGAGCAGCGGATCCATCTGCGACGTGTGGCTCGCGCCCTTGGTCTGCAGTTTGCGCCCCAGCTTGCCCTCGGCCTCGGCCCGCGCGACGATCGCGTCGACCTGGGGCTCGGGACCACCGATGACGGTGTGCGTCGGTGCCGCGTAGACGCAGATCTCGAGGTCGGGGAAGTCGACGAGGACGTCGTTGATGTCGTCTGCGCTGTATTCGACGAGTGCCATCAGGCGGATGTCATCGCCGGTGAGCGTCGCCTCGCCCTCGCCCATGAGTCGCGAGCGCTGGCAGATCACGCGCGTGGCGTCTTCGAGTGAGAGTCCCCCGCTGATGTATGCGGCCGACGCCTCGCCCATCGAATGCGGTACCAGCACACCGGGTTCGGCGCCGTGGTGACGCAGGAGGTCGGCAAGCGCAACCTGGATGGTGTAGATACCGACCTGCGCGGTCTCGATGCCGTAGGTCTGCTCGTCGTCGACGAACATCTCTGCGATGGAGTACCCGAGTTCGTTCTGCACGTACTCGTCGACGCGGTCGACGTACTTCTTGAAGACCGGGTTCTCGAGGTAGAGCTGCTTGGCCATCTTGCGATGCTGCGACCCGAAGCCCGAGAGCAGCCAGACCGCCGTTGCGGCGTCGGGCGAATCAGCCGAGTACACAAGCGGATTCGCTTTACCCTCCGCGACGGCGCGCACACCCTTGACCGCGTCTTCGTGGGTGCGTGCCATGACGACCGACCGCGAGCGGCCGTGGTTACGGTGTGCGAGCGCGCGTCCGATGTCGCCGAGGGGCGTCGCCGCACCCTCGTCGGATTCGAGCCACTCGAGCAGGTCCGCGGCAGCCTTACGACGCCGCGACGGCAGGAATCCCGAAAGCACCAGCGGCACAACCGATCCCTCGACCGCGCACGGGGCGAAGCCGTCGGCGGGATCGACCTCGACGACCTCGGCGGGCGCGTCGTCCTTCTTCGCCTGCGCGGCCAGGACGGCCCGCTCGGCGTCGGTGAGGAAGTCCTCGTCGTCGTCGGTTTCGACAGGCTCAACCAGCGAGGACGACTCAGCGTCCCCGCTGGTCGAGCTGTCTCCGCTGGTCGAGCTGTCTCCGCTGGTCGAGCTGTCTCCGCTGGTCGAGACCACGCCCGACAGATCGCTCGGGAGCACCTCGCGGACGACGACGTGCGCGTTGGTGCCGCCGAAGCCGAAGCCCGACACACCCGCGACAGCGTGGCCCGAGTAGCGCGGCCAGTCCGTCGGCTCCTCGACCACCTTCAGGTGGCCGGCGTCGAACTGGATGTAGGGGTTGGGGCCGGAGTAGTTGAGCGATGCAGGCAGCTTGTTGTGCTGCATCGCGAGAACCACCTTGGCGAGCGCGCCTGCGCCCGCGGCGGACTCCATGTGCCCGAAGTTCGTCTTGGCAGAGCCGAGGAGCGCCGGCGCATCGGCCTGTCGACCGCGCCCGACGACGCGTCCGAGGGCGTCGGCTTCGATGGGATCGCCGAGCACCGTGCCGGTTCCGTGCGCTTCGATGTAGTCGACGCCGCGCGGATCGACAGCGGCGTCGGTGTACGCCGAGCGCAGCACCTCGACCTGGGCCTCGGGATTCGGAGCGGGCAGACCGTTGGAGCGTCCGTCGGAGTTGACCGCCGAACCCGCGACGACCGCGAGCACGGTGTCGCCGTCGCGTCTGGCGTCGGCAATGCGCTTGAGGACGAAGAGTCCGCCGCCCTCGGCGCGGATCATGCCGTCGGCGTCGGCCGAGAACGCCTTGATGTGACCGTCCTTGGCCTGCGCGCCGATGCTGTCGAAGCCGAGTGTCGCCGCAGGCGTGATGATCATGTTGACGCCACCGGCGAGCGCGACGTCGGATTCACCCGAGCGCAGGCTGCGCACAGCCTGATGCACGGCGACCAGCGACGACGAGCACGCGGTATCCATCGCGACCGACGGACCGTGGAAGTCGAAGAAGTAGGAGACGCGGTTGGCGACGATCGACGTCGACGTTCCGGTGAGCGCGTACGCGGCGGTGTCGTGAGCGCCGTCGTCGAGGCCCATGGCCGCGAGAAGCTGGTAGTCGTTGGTCGACGTGCCGATGAAGACGCCGACCGGCGCGCCCTTGAGGTCGCTGGCCGGGATGTGGGCGTCTTCGAGCGCCTCCCATGCCAGTTCGAGTGCGAGGCGCTGCTGCGGATCGACCATCTCGACCTCGCGCGGACTCATCTGGAAGAAGTCGGCGTCGAAGCTCTTGACGTCGTCGAGGTAGCCGCCCTTGACGTTGGACTCGTCGATGACCTTTGCGAGGCGTGGGTCGGATTTGAACTCGGCCCAGCGGTCGTCGGGAAGGTCGGAGATGCCGTCGCGGCCGGAGATCAGGGCTTCCCAGGTGGAGTCCGGGGTCTGTCCGGCTTTGGGGAAGCGTGTCGAAAGGCCGACGATCGCGATGTCGTCGTCGGCGTTGCGCTCGCGGATCCAGAAGGTCTCGGCGTCGAGGTCGAGGCCCTCGTCGGGGTCGCCCTCGATGATGCGCTTGGCGAGCATCGCGATGGTGGGGTGATTGTAGGCGACCGTCGCGGTCAGTACGACGCCGGTCTTGTCCTCGATGTCGGCCGCAAGCGCCACAGCATCGCGGGACGACAGGCCAAACTCCTCCATCGGGCGGTCGTCGGAGATCTGGTCGGCGGAGATTCCGGTCGACGTCGCGACCCACTCCCGCAGCCAGTCGCGCAGTTCCGAGACCGTCAGTCCGCCGGCGGTCTCGCCGTCGGTGCTCTCGCTGTTGGTGGTCTCGGGATCGGCCGCAGGCTCGATGTTCGGCTCGTTGTTCAGTTCAGACATCGGTCACCAGACTACTTGGCAGCGCAGCCAGGGCTGCGCAGGTTGTGGGCAGAAGTGGTCTCGACAAGCTCGACCAGCGGGATGGCGCGCTCGACCGGCGAGGCGGGGTGGTCTCGACAAGCTCGACCAGCGGAATAGGGCTCGACCAGCGGGGTAGGGCTCGACCGGCGGGTGGTCTCGACAAGCTCGACCAGCGGCGCGGGGCGCTCGACCAGCGGGCGGCGCCGCAGGCGAGGAGCGAAGCGACGCGCCGAGGACCGGCGCACGGTGCCTGCGCGCGCCGCGATGCAGGAGGAGGCGGCATCGGAGCGAAGCGACGACGCCGCCGCCGACGAAGAGCGGCGCTGAAAGCGCAGGCGCCGTGCGCCCAAATCACACCGAATCTGGGAACGCATCCTGCTTGTATCCGCCGCGGAGTCGGCCGTCGACATATGCGGTCTTGGTGGCGCGGCGGGCGATCTTGCCGCTGCTGGTGCGGGGGATCGAACCCGCGGGCACGAGCAGTACGTCGCGGGCCATGACGCCGTGGCGCTGTGCCACCGCGGCGCGGACGGTGTCGGCGATCTCCTGTGGATCGGTCTTCTTGCCCGGTCCGCGCTCGGCCACGATCACCAACTGCTCCGACGCGTCGTCGGCGTCGAATTTCAATCCGCTCGCGGCGTTCTCGAAGACGACGCTCGGCAGCTGATTGGCGGGGACGGCGAAGGCGGCCACGAAGCCGGGACGCAGCGCGGTGCTGGCCTCCTGTGCGCTGAACTCGAGATCCTGCGGGTAGTGGTTGCGGCCGTCGACGATCACGAGGTCCTTGACACGGCCGGTGATGTACAGCTCGCCATCGAGCCACACGCCGTAGTCGCCGGTGCGCATCCACTGGGCGTCAGCGGGTGCGCCGTCGGTATGGCTGCCCTGTTCGAGCGGCGTGTCGATGGTGTTGTGGAACGTCGCATCGCTCTCGTCGGGCTTGTTCCAGTAGCCGGCGCCGATGTTGAGTCCGTGCAGCCAGATCTCGCCGACCTCGCCGTCGGCTTTCTCGACGGCCTTTCCGGTCTCGTCGTATTCGGCGGCGTCGACGATGGTGGCCCACTGGCTCAACGCGACCTGTCCACAGGAGACCTGTGCGACGGCGTTGGGTGCGTGCTGGTCGACGACCTTCATGTGTCCGGCGTTGAGTTCGTCGCGGTCGACGTAGACAACCTTGGCCTCGTTGTTGCGCTGCGTCGCGGAGACGAACAGCGTGGCCTCCGCCATGCCGTAGCAGGGCTTGATCGCGGTCTTGGGCAGTCCGTACGGACCGAATGCGTCGTTGAACTTCTTCATCGAGCTGACGGTGACGGGCTCGGAGCCGTTGATCAGTCCGATCACGTTCGACAGGTCGAGGTGTTCGCCGTCCTTGGGCAGACCGCGTGCTGCGGCGTGCTCGTAGGCGAAGTTCGGGGCTGCCGCGTATGTCTCGGCGCCGTCGCTGGCCGCCGCGAGTTCTTTGATCCAGCGTCCCGGCCTGCGGACGAATGCCTGCGGGCTCATGATCGTGATGTAGCGGCCGCCGAGCGCCGGGAGGATCACCGTGAGCAGGCCCATGTCGTGGAACATCGGCAGCCAGGTGACGCCGCGCGCGTTGCGATCGATCTCGATGCAGTCGTAGATCTGCAGGCAGTTGGCTGCGACGGCCTCGTAGGTGATCTCCACGCCTGCGGGCACGCGGGTCGAGCCGGAGGTGTACTGGAGGTATGCGACTGTGTCGCGGTTGTGGTCCTTGCCCGCGACCGGGGCCACCCAGCTCGATCCGACCGAGTCGGGGACGGCGTCGACGGCGATCACGCGGGGACGTTCCTTCGCGGGCACTCCCGCGAAGAAGTCGCGCACGGCCTCGGCCGACTTGGTGGAGGTGAGGATTGCCGTCGGCTTGCAGTCGGCGAGCACCGCGGTCAGGCGGTCGGTGTGGCCGGGCTCGTCGGGGCTGAAGAGCGGCACGGCGATGTTGCTCGCGTAGAGCGCGGAGAAGAAGCCGATCACGTACTCCACCGATTGCGGAGCAAGAATCGCAACACGATCACCGGGCTTGGTGACCTGCTGCAGCCGGGCGGCGACCGCGCGCAGCCGCTTGCCGAACTGCGCCCAGGTCAGGTCTTGCGCCTCCCCATCGCGTTCGCGGCTGTAGTCGATGAAGCGGTACGCCAGCGTGTCAGCCTGATCGCGCACGTTCCGCTCGACGTAGTCGACCAGCGTCGCGTCCTCGTTGAAATGCAGGTTGCCGCTCTCATCGAGGAACTGCTCAAATTCTGTGTTCAGCATCCATTACTCCTGTGGCCCCCTCGTGGGACGCCACGTCCGTGCGCCTCGTCGGCGCGGTGTCGTGGCACTCCCCGCAGGTACCACGTCTTTTGGGCGTCGCGTCCGCATCTATAACGCGTGACACGGTAGCCCACACTCGGCTACTCACCCGAATTCTTGGCTTTTGGTGGATTGCACCTTTACGACGTCGGAATTCCGACACATCCCGAGCGTCATTCGCAGGCGAATTCACGTCAGCCCATTCCGACGAATGCGAAATGGGCCGTCGATGATGTTACTCCCCCTTCAATTGTGAAAGCACAGGCGCAAACGCATCCATCTGAGTGGGGAAGACGCCCACGTACGACATCGTCGTGCGTCGACGCACCTCGCGGATCTGGTCGGCGATCTCCTCGAACGATCCGATCGCGATATAGGGCGACGTCAACACGTCGTCGACGGTGAACTCGGTGTCGTGGGCAATGTTAGGCGGGTACCCCTGCGCAAGCGCCTTGAGTGCCATTTCCGCAGTGGCCTCGCGGTCGTCGGTGATGACGATGACCGCGATGGTCCAGTTGAGCTCGATGTCGGCGAACCGGTCGCCCGCGACCTCGCGGATGCGGTCGACGCGCGCCGCCGTCCTCTCGATGGTCATGTCCGACAGCTTCATCGTGCCGTCGGGCGTGGTGCCCGGAGCGACGGAGATGATGTCGGCGTGCTTGGCGGCCAGGGCGAGCATCTTCGGTCCACCGCCGCCGACTGCGATCGGCGGTCGCGGTCCCTGACGAGGCCGAGGACTGCCCTCCAGGCCGTGGATCTGATAGAACTCGCCGTCGAAGTCGACGGTCTCGCCGCGCATCAGCTTGTCCAGGATGGTCAGCGATTCGTCGAGCTTCCTGATGCGCACACCCGGCGACTCGAACTCGATCCCCGCCTTGTCGAACTCTTCCTTCATCCATCCCGCGCCGATGCCGAGCTCGAGTCGGCCCTTGCTCAGGACGTCGATCGTGTTGGCCTCCTTGGCCAGGATCGCCGGATGACGGAAGCCGTTGGCGAGCACAGAGGTTCCGAGACGGATGGTGCTCGTCGCCTGGCTGAGCGCGCCGAGGGCTGCGAGCGGTCCGACCTGATTGCCCAGGTGGTCGGGTACCGCGAACGTGTCGTAGCCGTACTCTTCCGCGGTCTGCGCCAGCTTCACGAACTTGCGGGCTCCGCCCTCGTCCTTGTTGCCCTCGCCGCCGGCTCCGAACCGGAACTTGCGCAGTTCACCGGGGTCACTCATCGTCGCCTGCTTCTCCTCACGCATCACTGCGGTTACCGGTCGCGTTGCCGGTTGGTCTGGTGGGCGTATATGCCCGACCGTCCAAAGGTAATGCAGGTCGACGGCGCTGCCCAAACACGGCTCGACGGGACATACGACCTAGTCGAGCGCGGGCATGACTGCGAACGGCACGATCCGACGCCGCGTGACGGGCGCGACGTCGGAGATACGTCAGTTGTGTGCGGGACGCGGGGCGTCGGCGATCACTTGATTCGACCAGCCGTACATCCATTGCGTGGCGCTGACGCCGTCGAGCTGCCAGTAGCGCTTGGTCGCGTACATGGCGTGAACGGGATTGTTGATCGCGCCCGCGAGCTGACCGACCGCAGCGACCGGATTGGCGACGGTCGGCGAATCGCAGATGAGATCGCCTGGCGCACAAATAGATTGGACGCGGTCTCGGAGATCGCCGAAGCCACCGCTTCGTGGTCCGGTCATCGTGATCCCCGGCACGAGCTTGCCTATCCCGCTGAGCGCGACCTCGGCACCGACACCGTCGGGTGCGGGGCCGATGTCGTTCTGCTGCCCCTTCTCGCGTCGGCCGTCGGCGATGAGCCCGACGCCGAGCACCAGATCCTGATCCGACGCAGCGATCGGGCCGCGACCGTTGCCGATATTGCTCGCGAGGTCGCCTCCGATGACCGCACCCTGCGAGAAGCCCATGATCACGTAGCGCGTCAGCGGACACTTCTTGTTGGTGTCACGCAGTTTTGCCGCCGCGCGGTTGTAGCCCTGCTGTCGGGACACGTTGTAGTCGACCTGACGGTCGTTGAGATTGGTCGGGTTACGGAATTGCGCGATGTAGGGAACGGTGTAGACCTCGGTGCGCGAGGTCGGGTACTCGTTCTGCAGCGCCGTGGACACCCGTCGCATCAGCGACGCCTTGTTGGCCGTCGGATTCATCGGGTCGTCGTCGGCCGACGATTCCCACGTACCCGGTATGACCAGTGTCAACACGTCCGGACAGTCGGCGGATTGTGCCTCCGGACGTCCGGGCGACGGTGGAGCGCTGGTCGACGGCCCCTCGCCGCCGGGAATACTCGGCGGTCCGGGTTTGAGCAGAGTGATCACCAAGATCACGATCAACACGATCGCGATGACGGCGAGAAGGGCTAGGAGCAGTGCAATACGACCGAGTCGACGACCCTTACGTCGACCGGTGGCACCTCGCTTGGCCGTCACCTAGCAGTAATTGTCACGTGCGGCTTTGATGACCTTGTCCGCCTTCGAGTTCGCCTCTGCGACGTTCTTCGAACTCGGGCCGATCATCGCGGTCACGAAAGCCTTCACGGTCGTCGGATCGGCTCCCTTGGACTGCTGCGCACAGACGTACTCGGCGCTGTTGAGCGCGACGGAGTTGTCGGAGTCGCCTGCGAAGCTGATGTTCTGGTCCTTGAGCGCCTGCAGGTACTTCTTGCCCTTGTTGCTCACCGGCTCGCCGCCGGGGCCGGGAAAGTTCTCAGGCACCTTGGTGCCGCTGTTCGGTGCGGTCGCGGGCAGCGTCGTCGAACCCGACACCTTGGTGCCGTCCGACGCGGCTTTCGACGACTCGGTCTCTGATTCCGACGACTTCGCGGCCGACGACGACGGAGACGAGTACATCGACGTCGTCGTGACGGGGTCACTCGTGATCGGAGCACTTGCTGTCGAGTCGTCCGAGCACGCGGTCAATCCGCCTGCCAGAGCGAGTCCGGCCACCATCACACCCAACCCGAAGAACTTCCTCATCATCACTTCCTCATCACAACCCGACCGGTCGTTGTCGGCACCGTGCCAGGCTACTCCGAACGCAAGACGTCACAGACCACCACAACGACGTCACCTGCGAAAACGCCGCGATTCCTCAGCGAGATCTCAGCGCACCCACACCCGGCGCCGAGGCTGTGCCGATCAATCGAACACACTCGGCACCGGGTGAGGCTGCGTGCGGTCATTTACCGATGACCGTTCCGCCGTTGGCGGTCCAGGAGATCTTGCCGCGCTCGAACGTGTTGAAGCGTCCCTTGCCGTCCCTGGTTGGCAGTTCGTCACTGGTCGGCAGACCCAGTTTGCCGCCGGGACCACCGATCGAGGCGTATGCCCCACCGATCGCGCCCGCGACCTCCTTGGGCCCCTTGGGACCCGTGATCACGCGACCCTTGTAGAAGTCCTGTGCGCGTCCACCCGGTACCGCGTACTCGGGTGTGAGGCAACCGCCCAGTTTGTTGGCGTCGGCGACCTTCTTGAACGCCGCCGACGCACGGCACGCGACCTTGTCTCCGCCGAGTCCGAGCGCCGCCGCAGCCTGCGGCCACGCCTGCGCCATCTCGAACTCCCAGTAGGCCCAGGTGTGGGTTCCGGACGGTCGGTACACCGCCTGCCCCGGGATGCCGAGCTGGTTGAGCTTGATCGCGAACTGTTGCGACGTGACACGGCTGAGCAGTTCCAGGCCGACGCCCGAGTAGTTCGTGGCGAGCAGCGGGATATCCGACGGCTTGTCGTGTGGTCCGACGAGTCCGTTGCCCGACGAGACGTAGAGGCTCGTTCCGCGAAGCTTGTCGGCGATCAGGAACGGGTCGTGTTCCTTCCATGCCGGATCGCTCGGCGGTCCGAACATGTTCATCGAGTTGTAGCCACCGCCATCGCGCTGAGCGAACTGGATTGCCTGCGGCATACCCGTCGACGTCAACTGCAGAATGCCCGAGAACGACGCCGCGAACTTGTAGAAGCCCGGATTGCGCGCGGCCAGCATCATCGCACCGGTGCCACCCATGGAGAGGCCTTCGATGCCGCGGACGTCCGTCGAACGCCAGTCGCCTTCGATGATCGGGGGCAACTCGTGGATGAGGAACGTCTCCCACTTGTAGGTCTTGCCGCGGTCGGGCTGCTTCCAGTCGGTGTAGAAGCTCGACTCACCGCCGATCGGCAGGACGACGTTGACGTTCTTGTCCTTGTAGAAGTCGACGATGTTGGTGTTCAGGACCCACCCGCTCTGGTCGTCCTGCGCACGCAGGCCGTCGAGCATCGTCAGTTGCGGGAACTTGGCGTCCGGGCGGGCCCACCAGTCGCGCGCCAGCAGGATCTGCACCTGGATGTCGGTGTTCATCGCGGGCGAGTGCACCCACAGCGCGACGCGGCGGTCGGTGTACCAGAACACCTTCGTGACGCGTGCGGGCTGCGCGGGCGCCGCTGCAGGCTGCGCGGGCGCTGCCTGCTCAGCAGGCGCCGCCGGTTGGGCCGGAGCCGCCGGTTGAGCCGGAGCCGGCTGGGCCGGAGCTACCGGTTGGGCCGGAGGTGCGGCGGGCGGATCGGCGGGCGCAGATGCCTGGCCCGCCATCGTCATACCGACCGCCACGGCGATCGTCGCCGACACCGTGGCTGCGAGACGCGTGATCCGACGTCCTCGTCGCCACCCCTGCTCGTTCGTCACCCGATCCCCCTTCGCGCGATCAGCGCGTACCGCTCGACGCATTCGATTCCCACTCCTTCGCACCGGTGGGGCGGAACTCCGCTGTGTACGCGTCTGCGCACACCTCAGAAATCACACACATCCCACTAGCCACATTTTGCCTCAGGTGTTTCTTACCCTGTCCCGACGATGAATCCACGCGCGACGCGCTGAGGCGGATGAGATTTCTGTGACTTGTGATGCAGATGGGGTCAGCCAGCGTGGCGCTTTCGAGGTCGGCCACAAACGACGCGACCCCGACCGGGAGTCCCGGTCGGGGTCGCGTACGAGTAGAGCATTACTGATCAGATCAGCGGAAGAAGCCTCGCTGGTAGGCGCTCCACACCATGTCCTGCCAGTAGCCCCACGCGTGGGTGCCATTGGCGTCGTAGGTCATCAGGTTGATGCCCTGCGTGAAGGCTGCGACCTCGAATGCCTTGCGCTGTGCCAGCGCCAGCACCTCGAGCGTCGAACCCTTGAACAGGTCGTCGAAGACGTTCGGCAGCGCGTTGTAGCGGCCGAAGAGTCCGTTACCCGATCCGGTGAAGACCTTGAGGTGATGCATGCGGTTGATCAGCATGAACGGGTCGTTGTCGTACCAACGCTGATCCCACGGGGGACCCCACATGGCGTCGACGTTCCACGGCTTGGGATCGACGTCGAGCATGGCCAGTCGAAGCATGGTGTGCATGCCCGGCGCGCTCAGGAAGTCGTAGCCCGAGAGCGAGCCTGCCGCGTAGTAGAGATCGGGGCGCTTGGCCGCGAGAACCAGAGCCGCGTTACCACCGGACGAGATGCCCATGATGGCGTACTTGCCACCCTTGCCCTTGAAGCCCTTCTGACGCAGAGCCGGCGCGAGGCGGTTCTGGATCACGCACTCCCACATGTAACGACGCTGCTGGCCGTTGAAGTTGCTGGGTGCGTTCCAGTCAGTGTAGAAGCTGGCAGGCCCGCCGATCGGCTCGACGACGTTGACGCCGCGGTTGACCAGTTCCTGGACGTTGGTGTTGATCTCCCAGCCCGAGAAGTCGTACTGGGCGCGCATGCCGTCGAGAAGGATCACGGTGCGGGTATTGCCCGGCTTGAACCAGGAGCGCACCTTGACCTTGCCCGGAGCCATCGACTTGTTGCCGAACGCGCCGTTGGTCGGCATGCCGCAGGCATCGATCCACCACTCGCTCTTGCCCGCTGGGGTCCCGTTGATACGTGCATCTGCCGTACCGGCGCCCGTGATGACCGACGCTAGACCCGCGATCGTCATCAGTGCGACTGTCACCGCAACCAACCGGCTGCGCAACCGGAACCCACCACGCTTACCGGGTGTCATCGCTCCTGACCTCACCGCTACTCCCATCGACCAAACTCTCCTCTGTTACCAGTCCCCATGCGCCCCACAGGACACACCAGGCACCAGATCGTTACGTGCGCGATATCAACCCGACCGGCTTGGCCACCCATGGACGACACCCTTGCTCGTCGCTTGCGGCCTCCACACGAACCGTGCGAGACACGGCCCCGAGTGCGATGCACCACTACTTCATGTGCAATGCACAACGATTCGGGAGCCTATTGCATCGTCCAACACACTGACAATCAGTGTGACCGGCGCCACATCCGCCGCCTTACGACGTCGACGTGGTGTCGATCGACCAGTACCGCTCGGTCTTATCTCTCATCGCTTTATCAGGCTTCGACGTTACCTATCCGATACATAACAGGACAAGTCTCTCGCCGCCTCAGCCATCTCCATGGCGTTTGACCTGCGCGGTTCATCGGTCGGACCGTCGAAAATGTGACGCTCATCTCGGGTGCAGTCGGGGCGGCACCGGCAGTCCGCAGCGCTGGAGTTCGTACTCCGGATTGCGCTGAATTCGGTAATCGGAGAAGCCGAACGATGCAGACAGATTCTTCTTGAATCGCGCGAAGGACCAGGTGTCCTTGTACGACTCGATCCGGTCGACGGTCTGCGAGCACGTCAGCGCTTCCTTCGCCTGCGCCACCATGTCCTCGTCGAGGAAGTTCGGCAGCACCGGCCACTTGCCATAAGCACCCGACTCCGCGATCACCCACTCGGCAGGCAGGTTCTTGTCGTGCCCGATGCGGCCGTCCTCGAGGCGTTCGGTGTGCGCGGCGATCGGGTACGCGAGTCCCATCTGATCGATCACGCGGACGTCGAGTGGCGCGTTCATACTCGTCATTCCGAGGTTGAGGAAGTAGACGGTCGCCTTGCGCTTGTCCTGCGGGGTGTTGTCCGGCAGCTTGGCCACGTACCACTCGTCGTAGTTGTTCGATGGCAGGATCACTCCGCCCTGCGTGCGGTACTCGTCGATCCGCTCGACCATGGCGCGCATGCGCGGGTAGTCGAGATAGTCGGCAGCGGTGACCGGGTTCTCGTTACCCATGTTGGTGACGTAGAACCGACGTTCGTCGACGATGCCGCTGCGTCCGATGTCGATGCCCGCGTTGGGCAACACCTTCTCGTGGCAGACGATCGCCCACACCAGCGTCGTGATCCACAGTGCCGCCATCACGGTCGCGCCGCCGAGTTGCACCAGCACGCGACGGCGTCGATTCCGGTCCTTCGCAGCGTCGACGCCGCGTCGCAATACCGCGCGGACATCGGCGAGGGCGGGCAGCGAGAGCGGTACGACCATGACCGGGAGCAGAATCGTGAACATCGATGTCAGCAGCACACGGCCGTGCATGAAGTCGCCACCCTGGCGCAGCCAGTAGACGCCGTCGATCAGTCCCGCGACCACGATGGCAACGGTGACGGTCGTCGGCGTCTGCAGGTTGCGCGACCAGCGCGACAGTCGCTCGCGCACCGTCGGACGTTCTTTCTCCTTCGACGACGCCTCGGCGCTCGAGTCGTCGTGTGTGCGCGCGCTGTTCATCCGGGTGCCGATGACGATCAAGACCCCCGCGACGATCGCCAGGATGACGGGAAGGACAAGCGTGTAGGGCCCGAAGAGGTTGCCGAGGTAGATGAAGCCCTGATGCCACTTGGACCCGCTCGCATCCTTCGCGACAGCGGGGTTGGGCACGAGCAGTGCGTAGTAGCCCATCCGGAAGATCTGGTAGCCCACCGGCAGCACCGCAGCGCAGACCACCACACCGACGCGCATCTTCCACGACAGCGGCGCCAGGAAGACCAACAGCAGTGCAATCCCACCGACCACGGTGAGTTCCGGTCGGATCAACGGCGCGAGCCCCGCCCAGAACGCGAGGAACAGCGTCGCCGCGGCTCCTCGGTAACCCGCGGTTCGTCGCGCACCCGCGTTCTGCGGGACGTCGCCCTTCGCCCGTCTCCGGGACCACGCGATCAGCAGACACCAGAGCACCGCGACCCAGAAGATGCACAGGCCGTTTTCCAGACCACTCGTGGCGAAGTCACGCGCGGGCGGGATCGCGACGTAGACGATCGCACCCAGTGGCAACAGCAACGTGATCCCGGTTGCAGCGGGACCGCTGATGCGCGGTCCGAGCAGTCGTGCCGTGCCGTACATCGCGATCGGGATCGCCGACACCGAGAGCACCAACGCGACCCAGAGCGCGACGTACTCGAGCTGGCCGTCGGTGACCCAGGCCCAGAACCACAGCAGGTAGGTCCACGCTGTCGAGGTGTTTGCCTCGACACGCTCGCCGGCATTGAACACCGGGCCGTTGCCCGCGAAGAGGTTTCGCAGGGTGCGCAGCACGATCAGGCCGTCGTCGGCAATCCACCGGCGCTGCCACGCTCCGATCGCGAAGAATGTTGTGACCCCGATGGCCCCGATCAGGAAACTGATCGTCGCCGTCCACTCACGCGGTCCCCACGACGACAGAAATCGCCGACGTCCCGCTCCCGGCGGGGGGCCGGCGGCCGCATCCTCGTCGCCCCCGTCAGCCGTGTCGCGCCCGTCGGCCGAGTCTTCATCGTCAGCCGGGTCATCAGAGCCGACGGCAACGTCGTCGTCAACATCGCCAGGTTCCCCGCCGACTGGACCGGGTTCCTGCGCTGCGGCGCCTGACCTCTCACCGACGACGGGAATCACCATCGTGACGTCGGAGTCGAAATCTCGGACAGTGTCGGCGGTCTCTCGAAGTCTGTGCCGCCCCGCGCGAGCGGGCTCGTCACGAACGTCAGACGGCATAGACCGCGACACCAACACAGACGATCCATGCCAGCGCCAGGATCTGCAGAATGCGGTCGCCGAAGGCGATCTCTTCGGGTTCGCCCGCGGTACCGCCGTCGACGACGACGGCGTAGCGCAGAATCGCGATGGTGAACGGCACCATCGAGACGGCGTACCACACGTTGGTGTCGTGGCCGGAGTTCTTGTCGAACGCCCACAGGCCGTAGAACGCGACGACGAGCGTGGCCGAGAGCGTCCAGACAAAGCGCAGGTAGCTCGTGGTGTAGTACTGCAGCGACTTACGGATCTTTGCGCCCGTGTGCTCGGCAAGCACCAACTCGGCGTAGCGCTTACCTGCCGCCATGAACAGCGATCCGAAGGCCATCACCAGCAGGAACCACTGCGACAGCTTGATGTCGGTCGCGGTACCACCGGCGATCGCTCGCAGCAGGAACCCGGACGAGACGATGCAGATGTCGATGACCGGCTGGTTCTTGAGCCCGAAACAGTAGCCGAGCTGGATCACCAGGTACACCGCGATGACCACCGCGGTCTGCCAGTTCGCCGAATAGGCGATCAGCAGCGACGCAACGCCGAGCACCACTGCCAGCACATACGCGAGCTTGACGGGCACGACGCCCGCGGCGATCGGCCGATACCGCTTGGTCGGGTGGTTGCGATCGGATTCGACGTCGATCGCGTCGTTGATCAGGTAGATGCACGACGACGCGAGACAGAACGCCACGAAGGCGATCCCGGCGCGGCCGAGAACGTGTGCGTCGGTGATGCTGCCCGCGGCCAGCGGAGCTGCCAGCACCAGGACGTTCTTCACCCACTGCCGTGGGCGGAGCGCCTTGATCAGGCCGTCGGCCCGGTTCTTCGGCGGCCCGGCCTTCTTGCCGCTCTCGATGGGCTCCTCGCTCATGCCTCTCCTCGGTTCCTGATCGCCCACGCGGCCGCTGTCCGTGCGGTCTGCCCGGGCACCAGCGCAAGCGCACCGGCTCGGGCCGCCACACGCGCGGTGCGCGTGGCGCGCGGATGCCCTGCGGCCGTCCGCGATGCCTGCTCGAACAGCGTGTCAGCACCGATGACGGCTCCAGCACCCAGCGCGCCGAGTGCGGCTCCCGCGGCGACGTCGCTCGGATAGTGAACCCCGAGCACAAGCCGCGACGTGAGCATAGGTGGCACCAGAAGTGCCGGTAGCAGGTAGGGCGGCAAACCGGCGGCCCGACCGATCAGAATCGACGCCGCGGTGGTCGACGTCGCGTGCGACGACGGAAAGCTCAGCTTGCTCGGCGTCGACACCCCGATACGGATTCTGGGGTCGTGCGGGCGGGGGCGTCGGACGATGCGTTTGATGATCACCGACGCCGCGTGCGTACCGAATGCACCGACTCCGGCCTCGACCCATCGCCGCTGCGCCGTGGCGTCGCCTCGACGACGAGCGGCGGCGTACCCGAGTCCCGAGATGGCCAGCCAACCGAGCGAATGCTCGCCGAAATGCGAGAGGGCCCGCGCTGTCGGGAGCACACCGGGACGGTCGTAGAGCGCATCCTGAATGGCGATCAGCGCGTCGACCTCGCGGCTCTCACCGCGACTGACCGCATCGTTCGACGATTCGTCGCGTTCCGCGACATCCCGATCATTCGATTCCGAAGACACCCGCCCAGCTCTCCTTACTGGTCAAGTCCTGATGGGCGGCGCGGTAGCGCTGCGCCATCTCAGGAAACCTCTCGTTGAGTTCACGCACCAGGGCAGCGGATTCGCGTGCGAGCGCGATCATCTTGTCGCGGTCTCGCTGGCGATACACCACTCCCCGACCGTCGGCCGTGGTGACAGTGACGCCGTCGACCCGTCCAAGCGAGAACCACCGGGCCTCGATCGGCGGGTAGTTGGCTTGCGGCACCTCGTGATGACGAGGGTCTGCCGGGCGCAGGTTGTTGACCACCGACGCCGCGAGCGCTCTGAGTTTGCTCACCGGGTTGGTCGGCACGTTGACACCGAGATGCGTTGCCTCCCCGCTGGTTCGGGGCAGTTCGGTTGCCGAGGGCAACACCACCGCGTCGGGGTACTGCTTGCGCATCTCTGCGATCTTGGGAAGCGCGGTCGGCAACAGGTCGCGGATGTGATCGGGCCCCGCGAGGAAGTCGCGGATCGCTTCGTTCTGAATCGCGACCGTCGAATATTCAAGGCTCAGAAGATGTTTGGCCGTCGCCTTGACCATCGACTGGAGAATTCCCTTGATCGGACCGTCGTGGTGGATCGAGGCGACGACGAGCCTGTTGCGCAAGTGGAAGTACGCCTGCCAGTCGATGGCGTCGTCCTTGTCACTCCAGGCCATGTGCCAGATGGCGATTCCCGGGATCGTCGCCGTCGGGTAGCCCGCTTTCGCGGCGCGCAGGGCGTACTCCCAGTCGTCCCACTTGATGAACAACGGCATCGGTAGGCCGATCTGCTCCGCGCACTCGCGCGGGATCATGCACATCCACCAGCCGTTGCCCTCGACGTCGATCCGACGGTGCAGGTTCTTGGAATTCTCCCTGTCGCGCAACGGGTACTGAGCGAAGTCGTGGTCGTACTCGACGAAGGGCGCGGCCGTCCACATGAAATTGTGGTGATTGATCACCTCACCCATCGAATGCAGGTGACTGCGGTCCTGCAGGTTGAGCATCTGACCGCCAACGAGCATGGGCGAGGAGGCAAATCGCGACATCGCGAGCGCGCGCAGGATGGAATCCGGCTCGATTGCGATGTCGTCGTCCATATAGAGGATGTACGGGCTGTCGGTGAGCCGCAGCGCCTCGTACATGATGCGCGCGTAGCCGCCGGAGCCGCCGAGATTGCCCTGGTCGAAGATGTGCAACCGATCGCCGAGCGCTGCGGCCGCTTCCTCGTAGCCCGGCTCGTCGACCACATTGCGCGTGCCCTGGTCGGGCATCAGCACGGCGTCGATCACCGCGTCCACCAACGGATCCGACGTGAGCGCCGCCAGTGCGTTGACCGCGTCCGTCGGCCTGTTGAACGTCGGGATGCCGACGGTGACGCGCTTGGTGTCCGGACCTGTCGACGCTGCAATCGCCGAATACCAACCCGCCGAGACGATTTCGGTATCGGTGTCGGTGGTGACGTCGAACCAGATCCATCCGCCGTCTTCGAACGGCCCGAGGTCGAGCTCGAATTCGATGACGCCGTAACCGTGTTCGTCGGTGGGTACCAGGTCGCCGCCGATACCGATTCGCGAGCCGTCGACCTTGGAGCGGTACAGGTCCACGCGGCACGTGCCGCGGACCTCGACGCGCAGTACGACCGACTTCAGAACCGACCAGCGTCGCCAATACGACGCCGCGAACGCGTTGAAGTAGGTCTCGAAGCTGACCTCCGACTCGCCTGCCAGCAACACCGACGTCCGGGTCGGCGCGTGGGCACGACGAGTGTTGTTGTCGGACTCCACCTGATAGAGCGAGCGCACGTCGATGGGCTCACCCGGCCGCGGGAAGATGACCCGCTGCAGCAGTTCGACGGCCTTCGACTCGGGAACGCTCGGCGCAGCCGCGGGCTGCGCCCCGGTGGTCGCGGTCGTCTCGTCGGACGTCGTCGTGTTGGAAACAGTCACACTCATCTACTCCGCCTCCGCGAGCGGCGCACCATCACTCAGGTGCGGCGCCAGCGTGTTCTCGAACATGGTGAGCGCACTCGCGATCGCCATGTGCATGTCCAGGTATTGGTAGGTGCCCAACCGGCCGCCGAACAACACCTTGGCGTCCGCGGTCTCGGTCTTGGCGAGTTCGCGGTAGGCGGCGAGCTTGTCGCGGTCTTCCGGGGTGTTGATCGGGTAGTACGGCTCGTCGTCGTTGTTGGCGAATCGGCTGAACTCGCGCATGATGACGGTCTTGTCCGCCGGATAGTTCTTGCGCTCGGGGTGGAAGTGGCGGAACTCGTGGATGCGCGTGAACGGGACGTCGGCGTCGTTGTAGTTCATCACCGGAGTGCCCTGGAAGTCGCCAGTGGCCAGTACCTCGGTCTCGAAATCGAGGGTGCGCCAGCCCAGGCGTCCCGCCGAGTAGTCGAAGTACCGGTCGAGCGGGCCGGTGTAGACCACCGGGGCGTCGGGGTTGGCGGCCCGGATCTCGTCACGGACGGCGAACCAGTCGGTGTCGGTGCGCACCTCGATGCGCTCGTCGGCCGCCATGTTCTCCAGCCACGCGGTGTAGCCGTCGACCGGCAGCCCCTCGTAGGTGTCGTTGAAGTAGCGGTTGTCGAAGGTGTAGCGCACCGGCAGTCGCGTGATGTTCGACGCAGGCAGATTCTTGGGGTCGGTCTGCCACTGCTTGGCCGTGTAGGCCTTGATGAACGCCTCGTACAACGGGCGCCCGATCAGGCTGATCGCCTTCTCCTCGAGGTTCTTGGCGTCCTTGGTGTCGATCTCGCTGGACTGCTCGGCGATCAGTTCCCGCGCCTCGTCGGGGCTGTAGTACCGACCGAAGAACTGCGACACCAGCCCCAGTCCCATCGGGAACTGGTACGCCTGGCCGTCGTGCATGGCGAACACCCGGTGCTGATAGCCGGTGAAGTCGGTGAACTTGTTGACGTAGTCCCACACCTTCTTGTTCGACGTGTGGAAAAGATGGGCGCCGTATTTGTGCACCTCGATGCCGGTTTCGGGCTCGGCCTCTGAGTAAGCATTGCCACCGATGTGCGACCTGCGCTCGACCACCAGAACCCGCTTGTCGAGTTGGGTCGCCGCGCGCTCGGCGATGGTGAGACCGAAGAACCCGGATCCGACGATGATCAGATCAAAGGATGAGTTCGACGCGACGGTGCTATTGGTGGCCACGGGTGTTCAGGGTAACGGACCCGACAAAGTAGTCGTCCACACACGCAGGGGTCGGGGCCGGCCAGCCGCGCGGGGACGACGGACGCGCGAGGTGATGGACACGCGCGAACACGCCGCGACGACGGCGAGAGCGCCGCGTCGAGTTGTGATGTGCGCCGACTACGCAATCGGGGCTGGCCAGGACTCGTATACTCGGTTCATTGGGCTGTAGAAATCGGCTCACCGAAGACTGTGCATCGCAGCTCGTGTACCGCTGTTTGTGTACTGCGGATTGCGCAACTCCCCGTAGGAGTCCGCCAATGACCTCCCAGCACGTCACTCCACCAATACTGTCGCCCACACACGCACACGATTCGTCGCCTGACGTCCCGATTCCGCCTCGCACGCCGATGACCCGCTTCTTTCCCGCGCCGACGCGCAATCAGTCGCCGAAGTCGTTCGGTACCCCCGAACCGGAGTGGCTCACCTGGCTGGCCTCGCAGACCTGGCCACAGGTTGTGTTCGACATCGATCGCCTCGTCGTCGTCGCAGCTCATCCCGACGACGAGATCCTGGGAGCCGGCGGTCTCGTGCACACCGCGGCGTCGCAGGGCATCGAGGTGGTCACGATCTGCGCGTCCGACGGCCACGCGACGCACCCCGGATCGCCCGAGCAATTGGCAAACCGTCGGCATCTCGAACTCGACACCGCGTCGATGCTGCTCGGCCTCGACCTCCCACGATGGGGTGGCCTCCATTCGGGGACGCTCCAGCAGTACCCCGACCGCCTCGACGCGATGATCAGAAACATCCTCGACGCCCGGCCGGGCGCCCGCAACGGCCTGTTGGCCGTGTGGGATCACGACGGCGAGTCCGACCACGAAGCCGTCGGCCAGGCTGCCATGCGTATCGCCAAACCACTGGGTATCCAACTGTGGATGTACCCGATCTGGCTGTGGTATTGGGCGCGGCCCGGCGACGTGAACGTGCCGTGGCATCGAGTGCAGACCGTCGGCGTCTCGCCGACCGTGATGGCCGTGAAGAACGCCGCCGCACGCTCCTTTGCGGAGCAGAAGCGCCCGCGCACCCCGGACGACAACCCCCAGCCCGTGCTCGGTGGTTCGATCACATCGCATCTCCTGCGAGGTACGGAGTATGTTTTCGGCTGATAGGTCCAGGCAGTACGTCCGTGCGCAACCCCAAACGCGCGCATGCGGCGAAGTGCTGTGTGGATGCTGTGCGGAAGGAGTAACCGTTGACTGACCTCACCTCGCGGACAACCGCGCCGACCACATGGACGGGCACCGAGATCGCTGAGAAGAGCTCGGAGATCGCCCGCATTGTCGCGCAACTGCAATCGGAGAGCACCGACAGCGACATGCTGCTGCGCCTGTTCACCAAAGCCGCCGCCGAGGCGATCGGCTCGGACTATGCCAGCATCACCATCGTCACCGAAGGCCGGATCGAGACACCCGTGATGATCGGCGAGATCGCGGCACAATCGGACGCGCTTCAACAGGAACTCGGCGAGGGACCGTGCATCCGCTCGGCCACCGACGACACCACGATCTGGATCGACGACATGCGTCGAGAAACGCGCTGGCCGACGTTCTGCGCGGCGGCCGCCGACCTCGGCATCGGGTCGATGGCGTGCTTCTGCCTCTACATCGCGGGCGAAGAGCGCGGCGCACTCAACCTGCACAGCACTGTTCCGAACGCCTTCGACGACGAGGCGCGGGCCCTCGGCCAGTTGTTCGCCGCCCACACCGCGACTGCGTTCTCCGCGGTGCGCGAGAAGGAGCAGCTCCGCACGGCACTGAGTTCACGCGACCTGATCGGCCAGGCCAAGGGGATGCTGATGGAACGGTACCGACTCAGCCCCGACCAGGCGTTCAGCCTCCTCGCGCGGCTCTCCCAGGACTCGAACACCAAACTCGTCGACATCGCCGCACAGGTCGTCGACGCCGGCCCGGAGTAGTCCGCTCAGCGCAGTCGGTCGGCGCGCGGGAAGCCGAGCACCGGGACGCCGCCGCGCTGCTGGAAGTCGGCCAGCCCCTTGCCCGCGAGCGCGTGGGCGCCGGTCGGCTGGCTGAAGAACATCATGCCCTTCTGGAAGAGCTGCGTGACCCCTGCGCCGTCGGGCGTCAGCGTCGGTACCCCGACCGCCTGGCCGAGCGGCCCGGTGACGCCACCGAGATCACCGAGCTTGCCGTTGAGAGCGTCGGTCGCGATGCCGAGGAGCTTCGACGACCCCGGCACGAGGTTGTCAGCCAGCCCGGTCAGCGAGTCGGGGATCAGCGAGCCGAGATCGGCGGAACCCAGCCCGGCGCCCGCACCCGGCCCCGTCGGCGGGGTCACGATCTTCGGCTTACTCGTCTGGCCCTTCACCGAGAACCACGACGACTTGAGCTGCAGCTTGGTCCGAACGTCCTCGCCGGTCGCCTCGACGGTGCCACCCGAGCCGGAGACCCGGACCCGCAACGCTCGACCGTTCTCGGGCCCGAGTCCGTTGGCCTCGATCACCTCGAAACTACGCAGCGCACCGACCCCGAAAGCGGAAGCGATGCTCGCCCCACTCACGTTGGCAGTCCAATTGTGTTCCGGCGCAATCGAATCGCCCTCGTCGACGACGGCCGGGAAACGTCCACCCGCAGTGTAGCCACCGGTCGACGCGGAGAACTCGGTGAACGCGGGCTGGCCGTTCTGCCGCAGGATCTGTCCCGACGTCGCGTCGGCCGCACGGTTGGTGCGCGAGTCCTCACCCGCCACGCCGCCGTACATCTGCGAGTTCTGCGTGTCGTCGATCTTCTTACCGCCCGCGATGGCCGAGAGCGCGTAGCTGCGCGCGACGACGGCCTGCGCCTTGAGCGCTTCCATGCCGCCCGAATCGCCCCAGCCGGGAATGCTCTCCTTGGCGATCACACCCTTGACGTAGTCGTCGAGGTTCAGTTTGTTGACCACGCGTCCGCCGTCGAGCCCGAGCGAACCGCGATACGCCGCGTTCGATCCGCAGAACTTCAGCAACTCGTTTCCGGGACGATTGGTGGCCGGGTTGATCGGATCGACGAAGGTCGCGGGCACCGATTGCAGTGCGCCACCGCCGCAGCCGCTGGTGATGGTCGCGGTTCCGCCCGAGATGCTGACCGCCTGCCCCGGCTGCACCTGCACGCTCCCGACGCGTGCACCAGCATCCGCCCGCACGTTGACCGCGGATTGCTTACTGAGTCCGACGGTGATGTCGGGCCGGTCGGCCTTGCTCAGCGTCGTACCGCCGTAGAAGTGCTGGAGGATCTTCGACGACGACCAGCCCTTCTTGGCGTACCCGTATGCACCCCACTGGCCCATTCCGCGGCCGTGACCGTGTCCGTGTCCGATCAGGACCACGCCGGCGTCGGCCGCGAGACCGATGTCGGAGCGCGACGAGTAGCCGTCGCCCGCGATGACCCCTCCGACCAGCAGCGCAGGGGCAACGGCACAGATGACCGCAGATGATGTTCGACGACGTCGACTCCCCGGACGCGCCCGGGAGACGAACGGATTCGACAGTCGGAGTTTCACGGCTGTCCGCACCTCCAGCACGCAGTTGGTCAGGCAATCCCCATCGAGGACTGTTACAGATGTGACTAATGGGACTTATGTGACCATAGTGATTCTTCTTCCAAATACCAACCTCAGGGCATAACAACCGCGTCACGAGTTGAATAGCCCCCAACGCACCGACCGCCGCGCATCCACCCCGACTGGGCGCTGCATCGTGCCGACTGGGCGTTCCGTACGGCCGACTGGGCGCCTCCTCGCGGCGACTGGGCGCTTCATAAAGCCGACTGGGCATGCCCACATTTCGGATCGTCGCAGTTCTTAACCTGTCGGTCGCTCACGACGCTTCCTATCGTTCGACGCACCACCGCGGCCCGTCCGCCGCACGGCATCACGCAGATCGACGACTCACCGACATCAGAACTGCACCGACTTCCACCTTCAGGGGACACCTCATGACAAACACGCTCGACGCCGCTCCGGAGACCCAGATCTCGCGCCTCACGGTGCCCGAGATCGACGACTTGCCCGACGATCTTCAACGCCAGATCCGTTCCATCGAACGTCAATTGGGCTACATCCCCAACTGGGTGCGCGCTTTCGCGCTCGGTGGCGCACATGCCGCGCGGTTCAACGAGTACATCCTCGGGCTGCTCGACCCCAACGCCGGCCTGCTCCCCTACGCCGATCGTGAACTGATCGCGACCGTCAGTTCCGCCGAAAACGGTTGCTCCTATTGCCGTCTCAACCACGCCGTCAGCCTCGGCGACGCACTCGGCGACAAGAAGCTCGGAACCCGAATCGCCGTCGACTACCGCGAGGTCCGTGAACTCACCGCGCGTCAGCGCACGCTCGCCGACTTCGCGGCCACACTCTCGGTCCGCCCCGGCGAGGTCTCCGACGACGACCTCGACGCCCTGCGCGACCTCGGACTCGACGACGCTGCAATCTACGAGGCGATCCAGGTCGTCGCAGCTTTTGCCGCAGCGAACCGGTTCAGCATCGCGCTGCAGGTACGCCCCGACGACCAGTTCTTCGACTGACACCTCCCCCCAGCACCCCGACAACAAAACCCCACAGCCGAAACTCCACCGCCACAACTCCACAGGGGAAACGCCATGACAGAGACAATAATTCAACCCACCACCACCGAATGGGTGATCCCGGAGGACACCCTCGAACGCTTCCGCGAGCGCGCCGTCACCCACGATCGCGACAACACCTTCTTCGCCGACGACCTCGCCGACCTCTCCGAACTCGGCTACCTGCGCGCCACGCTGCCCGTCGAACGCGGCGGCCTCGGCCTGACGCTGCACCAGCTCAACGCCGAGCAGCGTCGCCTTGCCACGTTCGCGCCGGCCACCGCGCTCGGGATCAACATGCACCTGTACTGGGTCGGTCCGATCACCGATCAACTCGCACAGGGTAATTCGGATGTCTCATGGCTCGCCGACGAAGTCGCCACGGGCAAGGTGATCGCCGCCGGGCACGGCGAACCAGGCAACGACCTCGTCATCGACGATTCGACGACCATCGCGACGCCGGTCGAGGGTGGCTACCGCATCACCGGTCGAAAGATCTTCACCTCGCTGTCACCGGCATGGGATTGGCTCGGCGTGCACGCCCGCGACAACTCCGACCCCGAACACCCAAAGATCGTGCACACCTTCAGTCCTCGCGGAGAAGAAGGCGTCACCACCGTCGAGACCTGGGACACCCTGAGCGTGCGGGCAACAGCAAGCCACGACACGCTGCTCGACAACGTCTTCGTTCCACACGAACGCACCGTCGGCGTCGTCGAACTCGGCGAGCAACCCACCGGATACGTCGCGGGCATCTTCCCGTGGGTGCTTCCAGCGCTCGGCAACATCTACGTCGGAATCGCCCGCCGCGCACTCGATCTCGCCATCGCCTCGGCGACGTCGCGCAGCGCGCTCAGCCTCGACGGGGAGACCGTCGCACACAAGCCGTTCACGCAGTATCACGTCGCGGAGGCCGAGCTGGCACTCGAAGCCGTGACCGGCGCCTTGGACGATCTCACCAAGTCGCTCACCGCCGGTGAAGATCTCGGCGACCGCGCCCTTCTGCGCCTGTTCGCCGCGAAGGAGAACAGCACCCGGGTCGCCCGGCAGGTCACCGATCTTGCACTCGAGATCGCGGGAGCCGGTGCGCTGCATCGTCGTAACGAGTTGGAGCGGCTCTACCGCGACGTACGCGCGGGCAGCTTCCACCCACCGAACTCCGACGCGGTGCGCGCCTTCGTCGGGGCGTTCGCGCTCGGGCTTGCCTGAAACCTCTTGGCTTGCGCGGTGGTTCTAGCCGAACCACCGCGCGAGCACCCGCGCGACGCCGTCCTCGTTGTTGCCGACCGTCACTTCGTCGGCGGCGGCGATCGCAGCCGGATGCGCGTGTCCCATCGCAACTCCGTGCCCGGCCCAGGTGAGCATCTCGACGTCGTTCGGCATGTCACCGAACGCGACGGTGCGCTCGCCGGAAAGTCCTGCAAGATCGATGAGTTTGTCCAGACCCGACGCCTTGTGCGTGTCGGGCACCGAGAGCTCGATCAATCCGTTGTCGGTGGAGAAGGTGACCTGCGCAATGCCGTCGACCTCCGGCAGAAGCCGCCGAGCCATCTCACCGCTGGCCAGATCAGGCTGTCGCACAAGAAGTTTCACCACCGGCTCCGCGTAGACCTCGTCATCGCCGACCTCGATGTGATCGGGGTTCAGCCAGGCGTGCCGGTAGCCGGCCGTCGCCACGAACGGCGGTGTGGCAGCGTCGAATTCCGACGAGCCGACTCGCTCTCCGGCAACCCCGGCGTCGGGTAGACACCGCGCGATCACCTCGCGGAGCACCGCGAGCCGATCCGTCTGCAGCAGCGACGAGTACACGATCTTGTCGTTCGCGACGTCGTAGATGATCGCGCCGTTGGCGCACACCGCATATCGCACGTTGACCGCGGAACCCGGGAATTGGTCGGTGATCTCGGCGATCCAGCGCGGTGGCCTGCCCGTCGCCAGGACGAACTCGGTGCCGGCATCACACGCTGCCCCGAGTACGCCGATCGTGAAGGGCGACACGGTGTTCTGGTCGTCGATCAGAGTTCCGTCGACGTCGCTGGCGATCAG
Source organism: Gordonia sp. UBA7860 (assembly GCF_002500165.1). NCBI lineage: Bacteria > Bacillati > Actinomycetota > Actinomycetes > Mycobacteriales > Gordoniaceae > Gordonia > Gordonia sp. UBA7860. The sequence continues at coordinate 33,119 of NZ_DLSO01000031.1, forward strand.
TGTCGGCGGGCCGTCGAATCCGACGGTGCTCTCGCCGGTCGACGCCGCGGATGCGTCACTCACCATTGGCCTTTCGCTCGCGGGCTGCGGCCTTGCGCTCGGCCTCGTCTTTCTCGATGACAGCAGCCTCCTCGGGCGTGGGCGCCGAACCCCCGAGTCGGTGGGGCACCCAGAACTCGCCCTCCGGATGCGACCCGTAGTCATCCTGAACACGCAGGAGCTGCTCGTGCATCACATCTCGTAACCGCGATGTCTCCTGCTCCGAATTGCTCTCGGGCGCAACCGTTATCGGACTGCCGTAGCGCACGCGGACCGGAATCCGACTGCGCCCCATGTCACGTGTGCCGCCCTTGGTCCACTGTCGCTGCGCACCCCAGACAATCGTCGGGATCAACGGCACCCCAGCCTCAGCGGCCATGCGCACCGCACCGGTCTTGAAGTCCTTGAGCTCAAAGCTGCGACTGATCGTCGCCTCCGGATACACCGCGACGATCCGACCCTCTCGCAGCGCCGAGACCGCGCCACGATAAGCCTCAACGCCCTGCGATCGATCAACCGGCACAGAGCGCGTGCGGGTGATCAAGAACCGCATGATGGCGATATCCATCATCTCGGACTTGATCATGAACCGCGTTCGACGCCCCGCCTGATACACGCCGTACGCCGCGGGCAGAAAGTCGACGTAGCTCGTGTGGTTGATCACCAGGACAGCACCACCGTCGGCGGGGATGTTGTCGAGACCGTCGAATCGCAGATCCATCTTCTGCCCGCGGACGATCCCGGTGGCAATCAGTTCGAGAGCACGGAACACCGGCTCCCGACGCGACGAGTCGCCGAACTCACCTCTCGACTCAGAACTCACCTGACCAGCCTATCGGGCAGCCTGCCGACCACCCGAAAGCAACCACCCGGGGGCACCTACTCGGGCGACGACTCGTCACGCGCCGCCCTGCGCGCCTCCCTGGCCGCTTGTTCCTCGGCGTCCAGGCGGTTGGCTTCCTCCAACGTCGGCGCCGACCCTCCCAGTCGTGCGGGCACCCAGAACTCGCCCTTGGGGTGCTCACCGTAGGCGTCCTGTAGTTCGAGCAGTTTCTCGCTCATCGACTTGTGCAGCTGCGCGGTCAAGGTCTCGGGATCGCCGACGGGCTCGATCGGCTCGGCCACGCCGACCATGATCTTGTAGCCGGTGCGGCCGAGTTGCTTGAGGAACCCCTTGGTCCAGACGCGCTGCGCTCCCCAGATCACGGTCGGGAGCAGCGGCGCCCCGGCCTCGAGTGCCATCCGTGCGGCACCGTTCTTGAAGTCCTTGAGCTCGAAGCTCCGGCTGATCGTCGCCTCCGGGTACACCCCGACCAGCTCGCCCTGCTTGAGGTACTCGACCGCCTGGTGATAGCTGTCGGCGCCGTTGGCCCGGTCGACCGGGATGTGCTTGAGCGCTCGCATGATCGGCCCCGAGACCTTGTTGTCGAAGACCTCTTTCTTCGCCATGAACCGCACGTATCGCTTGCCCTGGAGATACGCGGGGATGCCCGCGTAGGTGAAGTCCATGTAGCCCGTGTGATTGAGCGCAACCACGCCCGGCCCGGTCTTGGGGACGTTCTCGACGCCGGAGATCTCGAACTTCAAGCCTTCGGCCAGCCACAACAGTCGCGCGGTTGTGATCACAGAGGCGTACACGGGTTCCATGTGTCGAGCTTAGCCAGTGCCGCAACACCCCACAGCGACTCATCTCCACCCGTGCGCACACGCGAGGGAGTGCGCCCCATCACAGCGATCGAGAACGGTACCGAAGCCCCATGACGCGAGTTGCACGCAGTCGATAGATTGGATGGTCGAGAGCTCCACCGCGCGACCCGTAGAACCTCAGCCCCCGCGCGAACACGAAAGGCCCCACGTGCAGATCACCAGCATCGGACACGCCGGTTTCCACCTCCAGACCAACGCAGGCTCGATCCTCTGCGATCCCTGGACCAATCCGACGTACTTCGCGTCGTGGGTGCCCTTCCCCGACAACTCCGAGCTGGACTGGAAAGCGCTCGGCCAGTGCGACTACCTCTACGTCTCACACCTGCACCTCGACCACTTCGACGAGCGCAACCTGCGCGAGAACATCAGCAAGGACGCGACGGTCCTGCTCCCCGACTACCCGGTCCCCGACCTCAAGCGCGAGCTCGAGAAGCTCGGGTTCACCAAGTTCGTCGAGACAACCGACTCGGTCAAGACCACGGTCAGCGGCCCCAAGGGCGACCTCGACATCATGATCGTCGCGTTGCGCGCGCCCGCCGACGGTCCGATCGGCGACTCCGGCCTCGTCGTCTCCGACGGCGAGACAACAGTGTTCAACATGAACGACTCCCGGCCGATCGACCTCGACGTCATCTTCGAGCAGTTCGGCCACATCGACGTCCACATGCTGCAGTACTCGGGCGCCATCTGGTACCCGATGGTCTACGACATCCCGAAGCGCTCCAAGGCCAACTTCGCCGCGCAGAAGCGTCAGCGCGGCATGGACCGCGCCCGCTCGTACATCGAACAGGTCGGGGCTACGTGGGTCATCCCGTCGGCAGGCCCGCCGATGTTCCTCGACGACGACCTGTTCGAACTGAACGACTTCGGGTCCGGGATCGACGACCCATCACAGAACGCACGCCCGGGCGACGTGACGTCGATCTTCCCCGACCAGGAGACCTTCCTCGAGCAGATGGTCATCCACGGCACCGACGACGGCGAGCATCACCGCGGCCTGATGATGGTGTCGGGTTCGACGGCCCGCTTCACCGGTTCGACGCTCGACGAGGTCAGCCACCCGTACGCCCCGCACGACGTGTTCGGCGAGAACAAGCAGGCGTACCTCGAGCGGATGAAGGAGAAGTTCGCACCGGTCATCGCCGCACAGAAGGAAACGTGGGCGGTCGACGACGGTGAATCGCTCCTCGAGCCTCTCCGCGAATTGTTCGAGCCGATCATGGTGCAGTCGGACCTGATCTGCGACGGCATCGGCTACCCGGTCGGCCTGGTCATCACCCCGGACTTCCACAGCAAAGACGGCGCCGACCACCCGCAGGCACAGACCGTCGTCCTCGACTTCCCCAACCGCATCGTGCGCGAGCCGAAAGACGGAGAAGGCAAGTACCGCTACGGTTTTCGCATCGCACCCGAACTGGTGCGCACGGTGCTGCGCGATCAAGAACCCGACTGGGTCAATACCATCTTCTTGTCGACGCGGTTCACCACGTGGCGCATCGGCGGCTACAACGAGTACCTCTACACCTTCTTCAAATGCCTCACCGACGAGCGGATCGCCTACGCCGACGGCTGGTTCTCCGAAGCGCACGACGACTCGGCGTCGATCGTCAAGGACGGCTGGGAGATTCAGCGCCGCTGCCCGCACCTCAAGGCCGACCTCTCCAAGTTCGGTGTGGTCGAGGGCGAGAAGCTCACCTGCAATCTGCACGGCTGGCAGTGGGACCTTCCGTCGGGGCGCTGCCTGACGTCGAAGGGACACGAGTTGCGCTCCAAGCACATTGACGCGCCGTGACAGTCCTCAGCGTGACAACCCAACCGTGACAAGCGAACCGTGACAACAGAACTGTGACAATCGAACCGGGCCAGCGCACGTACGCCGGACGTCCTGTCGCCGACCGGCTGGCAGAGAGGCGTCGACGCTTTTTCGACGCGGCACTGGGCGAATTCGCCTCCGTCGGCTACGCCAAGTCGTCGGTGACGTCGATCTGCCGAGAAGCGGGTCTGTCGCGTCGACAGTTCTACGAGCTGTTCTCCGACCGCGAGGAACTCCTCGTCGCGCTCTACGACGAGATCCAGGGTGCCGCCCGAGATGCCGTCGCAACGGCGTTGTCGGAGAGCACTTCTCGTGACACGCACGTCTTGGCAACCGCTGCGATGCGCGCCTACATGAGCTCTGTGGGCACCGATCCCCGGCGTGCCGAGGTGTCATTCGCACAGATCGTCGGAGTCAGTCCGCGCGTCGAACAGCACAGACTCGACGGACGCGACGAGTGGGTGTCGTACTTCGTTGCCGCGATGTCGGCCTTCGCGGGAAGGCCCACCGACTCACGCACTGATCAGCTCGGAATCGCCTTCGTCGGCGCACTCACCGCGATCGTGCACCGCTGGAGCCTCTCCCCCGATCCCGAGTCGATCGACGACGTCGTCGAACTCCTCGCCGACGTCCTCCTGGCGTTCGCTGAGATCTGACCCCTCTGACGTTCCGACCAGCCTGTCGAGACCTGACCAACTCCGCGCCGATCTTGTGTGCCACACCACACTGGAGTAGCTTCTCCCCACAGTGAGACGTTGGTGTCTCACTCATTGGCAGCGAGGAGTCATGCAGGTGAGTCGGGGAACAGGTCACGCAGTCATGCGCGTGTGGACGGTCGGGGTTGCGGCACTGATGGCGCTCGGAATGATTGCGGGAGCGTTGATCTCCGGCGCGGGGCAGGCGTCGGCGGTGCCGGTCGCGCCGGCGCTCCCCTTCCCCGTTCCGCCGGCGATCCCCGAGTTCGACAAGAGTTTCTACTCGCCACCCGCGCAGACCGTGGCCACCAAGCATCCCGGTGAACTCATCGCGGCTCGACGGGTCAACCTGGCCGCGCTCTCGATCTTTCCGTTGAACGTCGACAGTTGGCAGTACTCCTTCCGCTCGACCAACACTCGCGGCGAGCCGATCGCCTCCGTCGCCACTGTGCTCAAACCCCGCGGCAAAGCGAAACCCGGTCCGTCCAAGCTGGTCTCGTGGCAGTCGGCCGAGGATTCGACGGCGCAGTACTGCGCGCCGTCGTATGCACTGCAGCAGGCCTCGATTCCGGGAACCCTGACCGGCTCGGTCGATTCCACATTCGAACTGCTCCAGATCACGTCGCTCGTCGCGGCCGGCTACTCGGTGGTGATCCCCGACCATCAGGGACCCGATTCCGCTTTCGCCGCAGGCCCTCTCGCCGGGCGTATCACCCTTGATGCGATTCGGGGTGCACGGAACTTCACGCCGTTGGGCCTCAAGCGCGACCTGCGAGTTGGTCTGATGGGTTACTCCGGTGGTGCCATCGCGACCGGCTGGGCGTCGGAGCTTCACGAGTCCTATGCTCCCGAGCTGCCGATCGTCGGGGCAGCCGAAGGTGGTGTGCCCGCGAACATCCGCGCGCTCGTCGACCTCGCCAACAACAACGCGGCGTCCGGCCTCATCCTCGCCGGGGTGATCGGTGTCAGTCGCGAGTACCCAGAGCTCGCGGCTTTCCTACGCGCACATACCAACCCGCTGGGCAAGGCGCTCATCGAGGGCAAGAATCCGCTGTGCCTCTCCTACCAGGCGGCGCTCGCCCCGTTCCTCAACATCAAGGGACTGATCGACGTCCCCGGTGACCCACTGGACTACCCGGCACCACGAAAAGTGCTGAACGAGTTGAAGATGGGGCGCAACACTCCGACCTTCCCGATGTTCATCTACCAATCGAATCCCGACTGGATAGCCCCGGTCGGTCCGGTCAACACCCTCGTGAAGACCTACTGCGCAACGCCGGGAGCCGACATACAGTACACGCGCGACCACTTCAGCGAGCACATCACGCTGGCCGTCGAGGGCTTCGCTCCTGCAGTCGTCTGGATGGCAGATCGCCTGGACGGCAAGCCCGTTCGACGCGGATGTTCTACGAGCGACCAGGGAACGATGGCACTCAACCCCGACACCTGGCCCGCTTTCGTCAACCTCGTCGGCAACAACCTCGCGGCGCTCGTGGGGCAGCAACTCGGCCGAAACCCGGTGCACCCCTGACCGTCAGCAGCGCGGCGCCGGCCGACCGGCGAACCTGTCGTTGAGGTAGGCCAACGCGTCGCCGGTCCACGGCGCGAGCGCCTCGGCGTGGTCGAGTCCCTGGTACACATGGATCGACGTGGAAAGTCCACGCGCACAGTAGCTTCTGCTCAGCCCGACCACATCGGCGGTGAGCATCACCCCGTCACCTCGACCGTCCTTGTCTCCGACGCCGAGCATCATCGGTGTTCGAGGTGTGCCGAGGGAACCCATCACGTTCGCCTTGATCGCTGCGGGGATACCCGGAACGTCGAGGAGCGAAGGATACTGCGGGAGCAGCAACGACGAATCGGTCAGATTCGGGTACTTGCCGAGGAAGTTGTTGATGCACTCACCACGAATGTCGCCGAGAACCTGAACACCCTTGGGCGACAGGTACTTATCGATACCGATGCCGTACGTCTCGTCGTAGACGCTCATGAGTGCGGGGATCACCGCCGACCACCGCGTGGTCCCGTTCACATAGGCGAGGTTGTGTGCCGGGTTGACCAGCACGCCGCCGGCCGTCGCACCGACCAGGTTCAACTCAGGTGCATACGACGGCGCCAACTCGGCACCGAATCCTGTCGGGATGGACCCGCCCGAGTATCCGTAGAGGCCGACCGGCGTCGAGGCGGGGGCGCGCAGAAACCGTTGTGCCGCACGGATTCCGTCGAGCGCGGCGTGCGCCGATTCCTTGCCGATGGTCCACCGCATGTTGGGACCCTCGTAGTCGGGGACCACCACCGTGTAGCCGGCTGAGACCATCGACGCGATCATCGTGACATCGACCGCACTCGACGACGACTTGCCACCGCGCAGCGTGTACGACGGGTCGCACTGACTGCCGAGCGCGTCGTAGAACTCGTGATACGAGATCATGCGCCGCGGCGTGCCCGGCCTGCTGCCTGGCGGCGAGATGATCGTGGTGACCGTCGACGACGGCGCCCGAAGGCGTCGTTGGTCCGGTACAGCAGTTGCGTGCCCGTCGCGGGCAGGCTGGTGCCGTTCGTGCCGAGCGTCACGACACGAGACGAGATCACCGCACCGGGCCGCAGCCCACCGATCGGCACGCTCGGGGTGTAGAACGGATCGTTCGCAGGCGTAACCGTTGGCGCCGCAGCGGGACTCGCGGCCTGCCCGGTCGACGACTGGGGTGCCGCCGGGGGTGCCGCCGACGCCGAGCCCGCCGAACCCCCCGAGTACCCCAGCAGCGACAAGGACAACACAAGCGCGACGACGACCGCTCGTACGAACACCGACCGTCGACTCACATCTACTCTGCGCACCCGCTCAAACTAGAACAGCGCCACCATCCGCGCAGCGCGATCCACCAAGCCGTCAATCAGACGACGCCCCCGCGGGTCACCTCGAGTGCGCGCTGCTCGATATCGGCGTCGGTGGCCGCGCTCAGGTCGATCGCAGCCACGCCCATAATGCGGTCATAGACTGATTTGTCGTGTTCTGACAACCACTTCGCGAACTGCTCCGCGACGTCGGCCTTGCCCTTCCCGTGCCCGAGGAGAACGAACGAGCGGTCTTTCAGATCGAGCTTGATCGATCCGGACAATTCCTTGAAGAACGCGTCGAGCCCCTTCTCGTCGTCGCGGCCGGTTGCGCGTTCGACGGTCCGCAGGTGACGCGCAACGGACTGCTTGTCGCGCACCTGTTTCGCGGCGTCGGTGACCTTCACCTCGTCGAGGTCGTAGGACAGAATCCGCGCTCCCTTGGCGTCGACGGTGACCACGGCCAGATCTCCCTCACCCTGGTCCTCCGGCTTGGCGGCCAGCAGGTGGCGAGCGAGTTCGATGTCCTTGATCGACACCCGCCCGTCGTGCGGTCGGTGGAAGACCTCGCGATGCCCGTTGAGCGATACCGACAGGCGGTCGCCGTGCTCCTGCTCGACCTCATCCGCGACGTCTTCCCACATGTTGATGAACTGCGTCCATTCGATGTCGCGCGGAGCGGGATGTCCGAGGATGGCGTCGCGTGTCTTGCGGTTGTGAGCGTTCACGTGTGTCAGTTCTCCTGTGCCGCACCGGATGCGGCTGGTTGTTGGGATTCCTTTGTAGCGGACGTATCAGTCGTCGCCGGTTCTGCCGACTTCGCGGGCGCCTCGGCGAGCTCGTCGGCAGGCGCCTGGGCCGCTGCGTCCTTCTTCACCGACAGGGTGAGCCTCGGCTCGCCCGCATCGACGACGACGGTGTCGCCGGGTTCGACCGAACCCTTGAGCACGAGGTTCGACAGCTCGTTGTCGAGCTGCTTCTGAATCAGCCTGCGCAGTGGGCGCGCACCGAACTCCGGCTGATAACCCTCTTCGGCGAGTTGATCTTTCGCCGCGTCGGTCACGTCGAGCCCGATGCTCTGCGACTTCAGCATGCGTCGAGTTCCGTCGAGAGTCAGGTCGACGATCTGGCGTAGCTGCGTCTTGTCGAGTCGATCGAATACGACGGTCTCATCGATGCGGTTGAGGAATTCGGGACGGAATCGTTGCCGCAGCAGATCCATCACGTCGGGGACCACCTTCTCCACGTCACCGTCGGGTGCGTTGAGGATGAGATCCGATCCGATGTTGCTCGTCATGATCACCAGCGTGTTCTTGAAATCGACTGTGCGACCCTGACCGTCGGTCACCCGACCGTCGTCGAGCAACTGCAGCAGCACGTTGAACACATCCGGGTGCGCCTTCTCGATCTCGTCGAACAGGATCACCGAATACGGCTGACGGCGAACCTTGTCGGTGAGCTGACCGGCGTCGTCGTATCCGACGTATCCGGGAGGTGCACCGACGAGTCGTGCGACGTTGTGCTTCTCCTGGAACTCGCTCATGTCGAAGCGGATCATGCGGTCCTCATCGCCGAAGACCGCTGCGGCAAGGGCTTTCGCGAGTTCCGTCTTGCCGACGCCGGTCGGTCCGAGGAAGAGGAACGATCCGATCGGCCTGTTGGGATCGGAGAGTCCTGCCCGCGCCCGACGCACGGCCTCGGCCACCGCGGTCACGGCCTTGTCCTGGCCGATCACCCTGTCGTGCAGCGTGTTCTCGAGACCGAGCAACTTCTCGCGTTCCTCGGTGGTCAACTCCGACACCGGGATTCCGGTCTGCCTCGACACCACCTCGGCGATGTCCATGACTGTCACCTCTGGTGTAGGTGACTGACCCGCGGCACCGGCACTCGCGCGCTTCTCGTCGATCTCGGTCTTGAGTTGGTTCGCGCGCTCGTAGTCCTCGTTGGCGACGGCCGATTCCTTCTCCCGTTCGAGACGCGCGACCTCCTCCTCGAACTCCCGTGTCTCAGGGTCGGGAGTCTTGGTACGCAACCGAACCCGCGCACCCGCCTGGTCGATCACGTCGATCGCTTTGTCCGGCATGAACCTGTCGGTGACGTAGCGGTCGGTCAATTCCGCTGCGGCGACGAGAGATTCCTTCGTGTATCGCACCTGGTGATGTTCTTCGTAGACATCGGCGAGGCCCTCGAGAATCTGGATCGTGTCGTCGACGGAGGGTTCGGAGATCATCACCGGCTGGAAGCGACGTTCGAGCGCCGCATCCTTCTCGATGTACTTGCGGTATTCGTCGATCGTCGTTGCGCCGATGGTGTGCAACTCACCTCGGGCGAGCGCGGGCTTGAGCATGTTGCCCGCGTCCATCGAACCCTCGCCGCCGGATCCTGCACCGACGATGGTGTGCAGCTCGTCGATGAACAGGACGAGCTCGTCGGAGTGCTCGCGCACCTCGTCGAGCACCTTGGTGAGCCGCTCCTCGAACTCGCCGCGATACTTTGCGCCCGCGACCATCGAACTCATGTCGAGCGCGATCACGCGTCGCCCGGCGAGCGTCGACGGCACGTCGCCGTTGACGATGCGTTGCGCCAGACCTTCGACGATCGCCGTCTTTCCGACGCCGGGGTCGCCGATCAGCACCGGATTGTTCTTACGACGCCGCGAGAGGATCTCGATGGTCTCCTCGATCTCGTCGTTGCGACCCACCACGGGATCGACGTTGCCCTCCCTGGCCTGTTCGGTCAGATCGCGCCCGTACTCGTCGAGCGTCGGGGTGTCCGACTGCGCTGCGGGCTTGGCCTCCGCCTTGCGCCCCTCGTCGATTCCCGCCCCGCCCTTCAACACTCGCGCGGCCGGGATGTCGGACGGCAACATCGCGATGCCGAGGAGTACGTGCTCGGGCCCCACGTATCCGACGTTCGCACGCGCCGCCTGCTGTTGTGCGTTGCGCAGCGCCTGCCGGGCCGCCGGACTCAGACCGGGGTTCTCGTCGCTGGTCCCCCGCCGTCGACCGACGAGATCGCCTGCATCTGTGAGGCAACGGTTTCCGGGTCGAGGCCGGTCTGCTCGATGATCGAACGCGACGGCTCGACCTGCGTGGCACCGTACAGGAGATGCTCGGGTGTGATCTCGGAGTTCCCCCACTCTACGGCTGCCTGCGCGGCCGCCGAGACCAGTCGCTTGGTGTCGTCACTGAACAATCGGTTGACGTCGACGCGCTGCACCTGCGGACGGGTGCCGCTGCTGCCGAAGAACCTGTTGAAGATGTCGCCGAAGGCGTCGTTGCTGCTGAAAGGGTCGCTACCAAACCATGACTCGGACAAAGCTTCCTCACTTCGCTCGGGCGCGACGCCACTGAGTCCGAATTCGGGTGGGCACGAATTCAGGTGGGCACGCGCAGTTTTCGGGTAGTCATGCGGAAGTGTCGGCAGCAGCGGCGCGGCCGGTGCCGAAACAACCAAACTCCCGGGACGTCGCTAGTCCGTCCCGGTCACGCGAAGAGGAACCTCTGTTCCGATGTTAGCCGCTATGTCGAAGCTTCGCCACGAGATCTGCAATGCGCCCGACCCCGCGGCATCTCGATCGGGTCTCGACGCTCAGACGTCGGCGAGAGCTCGACGCACCGCCGATTGCCAGCCCGCGGCTTCACGGCGTCTGCGCTGCGGATCCATCGACGGCGTCCACGAGGCCGCGACGTGCCGGTTCTCCCGCAGCGAATCGAGATCGTCCCAGTAGCCGACGGCCAGTCCCGCGGCGTATGCCGCCCCCAGTGACACTGTCTCGGAGACGAAGGGCCTGATGACGGGGACGTCGAGGACGTCGGCGACGTGCTGCATGAGCAGGTTGTTCGCCGTCATCCCGCCGTCGACAGCCAGCCGCTGCAGTTGAATACCGGCGACGTCGCGCATCGCTTCGACGACGTCGGCTGTCTGCCACGCGGTTGCCTCGAGCACCGCGCGGGCAAGATGACCTTTTGTGACATACGACGTCAGCCCGGTCACGATCCCGCGGGCTTCCGAATTCCAGTGCGGCGCATAGAGTCCGGAGAAGGCAGGGACCACGTAGCAGCCTCCGTTGTCGTCGACGGTCCGTGCGAGAGTCTCGATCTCCGGCGCGGTGTCGATCAGGCCGAGTTGATCCCGACACCAGCTCACCAGCGAACCCGTCATCGCGATCGGACCCTCGAGTGCGTACACCGGGGCCTCACCCGGCAGGCTGTAGGCGATGGTCGGCACGAGACCACGCGCCGACGGAACGATCGACGTTCCCACGTTCATCAGCACGAAAGCGCCTGTGCCATAGGTACATTTGACGTCGCCGGGAGTGAAGCAGGTCTGGCCGAACAGCGCCGACTGCTGATCGCCGAGCGCACTCGCGATCGGCACACCCGGCAGCACGCGAGCACACTTGGCGTACACCTCACTACTGCCGACGACCCTCGGCATCATCGCCTCCGGGATGTCGAGGAGACGAAGCATCCGTGAACTCCAGTCGCGTCGTCGAAGATCGAGCAACAGGGTGCGACTGGCGTTGGTCACGTCGGTGATGTGGATACCGCCCTTGGGGCCACCGGTCAGGTTCCAGATGAGCCAGGTCTCCAGCGTCCCGAACAAGACCTCGCCGTGCTGGGCCGACGCTTCAGCGCCGCCGATGTTGTCGAGCAGCCAGCGCAGACGTGGCGCGGCGAAGTAGGTCGCCGGGTCGAGTCCTGTCACGTCGCGGATCTCGCTGGCGTGCTCGCCGAGCTGGTCGACCATCGGCCCGGTGCGCGTGTCCTGCCAGGTGATCGCAGGGGCGAGGGGGCGTCCGGTGCGTCGATCCCAGATGACCGTCGTCTCGCGCTGATTGGCAACACCGAGCGCCACGACGTCCGACGGCGTCCGGCCGGCGAGGGCCAGCGCCTTGGGCACGACCTTCTGCACGTTGACCCACAGCTCGTGCGCGTTCTGTTCCACCCAACCCGGCCGCGGGAACGTCTGTTTCTGCTCGAGTTGGGCGATCGACACCATGCGGCCGTGCCTATCGAAGAGCATGCAGCGTGACGACGTCGTCCCGACATCGATCGCCGCGACGACCGAGCCGTCGGTGGCCTTCGCGCTCACCGCGCAGCACCCAACTCCCGGTCGATCGACGTCGCAGCCTGTCGCATCTGATCGATCACGACGTTGCGCGGCAGCGTGCCCGACCGAAAGATCGTCGACGGTGGTCCGACCACGACGAGCGCGCCGATCTCACCGGGCCTGCGCCCGTGCACGGGAATGGCCGTCGCAGCACTGCCGCGTTCGTACTCGCCATGTTCGGTGGCCAATCCGGTTTGACGCACGGTGGCGATCTCGGCTGCGAGATCGGTGGCGCGAGACAACCGTGTCCGAGGTGAACCTGTCCAGAATCATGTTGCGCAACAATCGATCCCGATTCTGCGAGTAGGCGAGGAGCAACTTCCCGCCTGCCGACGCATGTAGCGGCACGCGCTCGCCGACGCGCATCCGCTGGGGCGAGTCGTCGGGCCTGAAGACGTGATGCACCACAACTGCGGCGTCGGTGTCGAGCACCTCGAGCCAGACCTGCATGTCGAGCATTGCCGCCAGGGTGTCGCACCACCCCATCGCCGCCGACCGCAACACGTTGCCGTCGAGATTCGACGGCGCGCCGTTGTGGTGCGCACCGGTGAGGTAGGAGCCGTCCTCGTCCTGATCGACGTAGCCGATGTCGAGGAGGGTGCTGAGGATGCCGTGCACGGTTGCCTTCGGTAAGCCCAGCTCAGTCGCGATTTCTCGTAACGACAACGACCGCGGACTGCGCTCGAGCAGGTCGAGCGCGGCGGCGGCGCGCTGGATCGACTGGATTGGTCCCGGCACCTTGCCTCCTCCCTCGGATCCCACTGGTCCTATGAGCCTTGTGAACGTGTGTCGATGCTCGACTTTACGGCCGTCTACAGCCCCCGCGATCGAGAATGGCCGACCTTCGTTCGACATTGTCGAACGGCAATCATTGATCTGGGTCACACCGTCGGCCTAGTTTTTGTTCCATCCGGCAGGTACCGACGACACCATCAGGACATCGAGCCGGTCACAAAGGAGTGAAACCATGACGAAGAAAATCCCGCTGGTGGGTGAACTCTCCGCCGAATGTCTGGGCACGATGATCCTCATCCTGTTCGGCTGCGGCGTGGTCGCCCAGGTCGGCTGCGGAGGCTTTCCCAAGGCGCTCGGTGCGGGCGACCACAACTCGATCGCGTTTGCGTGGGGCTTCGGCGTCACGCTCGCCGTCTACGTCGCGGGTCGTCTCAGCGGCGCTCACCTCAATCCCGCTGTCACCATCGCCCTGGCCGCGTTCAAGGGCTTCGACCGCCGCAAGGTCTTGCCGTTCATCGCCGCGCAGATGGTCGGCGCGTTCATCGGAGCGCTGATCGTCCGCTACACCTACGCCGATCAGATCAGGGCAATCGACCCCGACCACACCAAGGCGACCCAGGGCATCTTCTCGACGTCCCCGGGCAGCGGCATCTCCCTGACCACCGCATTCATCGACCAGATCGTCGGCACCGCGATCCTCGTCGCCGTGATCTTTGCCCTCACCTGCGTGGTGAACAATCCTCCGCTGGGCAACATGGCGCCGCTCATCATCGGCATCCTCGTCGTCGCGATCGGCATGGCATGGGGCACCAACGCCGGTTACGCCATCAACCCCGCGCGTGACTTCGGTCCGCGACTTGCCTCATTGATCACCGGCTACGGCGACGCGATGTACTCCGCGAACGGTCCGGAACTCTACTTCTGGATACCGATCGTCGCGCCTATCATCGGTGGGCTCATCGGTGGCGCGATCTTCGTCTTCGGCATCGAGCGCTTCCTGCCGACCGAGGGCGACGACAGCCAGGAGATCGGTGTTTCCGAACCCACTGAACCCGAGCACGTCAGCGCGCGACACTGAACACACTCATCACCCCGATCCCAGACTTCATCGAGAACGAGAGACATACCCATGCCAGATTTCGTCGGTTCCGTCGACCAGGGAACCACCAGCACCCGATTCATGATCTTCGACCACGCAGGTAACGAGGTCGCCCGCCATCAACTCGAACACGAGCAGATCCTTCCCCGCGCCGGCTGGGTCGAGCACAACCCGGTCGAGATCTGGGAGCGGACATCTGCCGTCATCCAGACAGCGCTCGGCAAAGCAGGACTGACGGCCAGCGACCTGGCCGCCCTCGGTATCACCAACCAGCGTGAGACCACCGTCGTCTGGGACCGTCGAACGGGACGTCCGTACTACAACGCGATCGTGTGGCAGGACACCCGCACCGACAAGATCGCCAGCGCCCTGGAACGAAACGGCCACGGCGACACCATCCGACACAAAGCGGGACTGCCGCCCGCCACCTACTTCGCCGGCGGCAAGATCCAGTGGATCCTCGAGAACGTGCCGGGCGTCCGTGAGGCGGCAGAAAGCGGCGACGCCATCTTCGGCACCACCGACACCTGGCTCACCTGGCATCTCACCGGCGGCTATCGCGGCGGCGAACACGTCACCGACGTGACCAACGCGAGCCGCACCATGCTGATGAACCTCGAGACCCTCGACTGGGACGACGAACTGTTGGCCCTGTTCAACATTCCGCGCGCGATGCTTCCCGACATCCTGCCGTCGTCGAGCCCCAAGGCTTTCGGTGTCACAGAGTCGACCGGACCGCTTGCGGGTGAGGTTCCTATCACCGGTGTGCTCGGCGACCAGCAGGCAGCGACCGTCGGCCAGGTCTGCTTCGCGCCCGGCGAGGCCAAGAACACCTACGGCACAGGCAACTTCATGTTGCTCAACACCGGTAACGACATCGTGCGCAGCAAGTCAGGTCTGCTGACCACCGTCGCGTACCAGCTCGGCGACGACAAGCCCGTCTACGCACTCGAGGGCTCGATCGCGGTGACCGGCTCCGCCGTCCAGTGGCTGCGCGATCAGCTCGGAATCATCAGCGGCGCATCACAATCCGAAGCGCTGGCCCGTCAGGTCGACGACAACGGCGGCGTCTACTTCGTGCCCGCATTCTCCGGCCTGTTCGCTCCGTACTGGCGGTCGGATGCGCGCGGCGCGATCGTCGGACTCTCGCGGTTCAACACCAACGCGCACCTCGCGCGTGCCACCCTGGAGTCGATCTGCTATCAGACGCGCGACGTCACCGAGGCGATGACCGCCGATTCCGGTGTGACGCTTGATGTTCTGAAGGTCGACGGCGGCGTCACCGCCAACGAACTGTGTATGCAGATCCAGGCCGATGTGCTCGGCGTCCCGGTCAGCCGACCGGTCGTGGCCGAGACCACCGCACTCGGCGCAGCGTACGCGGCGGGGCTGGCCGTCGGAGTCTGGAAGAACACCGACGAACTGCGCGAGAACTGGAACGAAGCCCGCCGGTGGGAGCCGGAGTGGGACAAGAACCAGCGCGAAGCCGGTTACAAACAGTGGCGCAAGGCCGTTGAGCGCACGCTCGACTGGGTCGATGTGGACTGACGATGTCACCGTTGCCGGGCTGCCATTCACCCGCCACGTCGCGCATGGTGCGTCGTGTCGCGGTGGATGAGCAGTCGGGCGAGGTTCTCGTCGAGCACGATGTCCGTGATCAGTCCCGCTGCGAAAGCACCTTCTGTCGCAGCGGCTTTCGACTCTCCCGACACCACACATATACGACGGGGGACGGCCCGGATCACATCGAGGTCCGGGCCGGAGGATCGCTTGTTCAACTCGATTCCCTCGTCGCTGCCGTCGTGACGGTAGAACACCGTCGCGACGTCGCCGACGACTCGCTCGGAGCGCAGCGACGCGAAGTCGGCGGGCTCGAGGTAGCCACCGGCGTAGACGTGGCTGGGGACGTCGGCGTCGGGGGCGCCGAGTCCGAAGAGCGCCACGTTCATCATCTGCTGGACGTCGAGGACTCGCTTGGTACTCCGCTCATGCCACAGTGCGACCTTGGTGTTCGGGTCGTCGAAGAACGCGGGCACCGGAAACTGTTCCACGCGAGCCGAATACGCCGTGGCGAACCGGCGGAGGATCTCGCTGGCGTAGTCGATTCCCGAACTCGTCGGGTTGCCCGCGCCGTTGAGTTGCACGATCTGCGTGTTCCACAGTTCCTTGGGCACAACGTGTCTGCTGACGACGCTGATCGTCGCACCCCAGGCCACGCCGAGCGTCGTATTGGCCTCCAGCGCCCTGCCCAGCGAACGCGCGGCTTCTTGGCCGACGCGCTCGAGTCTGTCGGCGTCGGACATCTGCGCGGTCGTCGGGACGACCGATGCGTTGACACCGAAGCGTCGGCCGAACTCGTCAGCAACCTCGCCGGTTCTACCCGCCGGCGCGTGGATCGTGATGTCGACGAGGCCGGTGGCGCGGGCGAAGCTCAGCAGTCGCGACACCGACGAGCGGCTCATGCCCATCTCGCGACCGATGGCGGCCATGTCGAGGTCTTGCATGTAGTACAGATGCGCCGCACGCACCGCGAGTGCAGTGCGCTTCGGATCGTCGGCCGCGACTCGTTCCACCCCACACGTTCTACCAGCAAAACCCACCCGTGCACATATGTTCAGAAGTATTGCTCTTATGTGCAGTGACCATCAGGATGGAATCATGACCGAAAACACCACCTCGACCGCACCGCTCCGGCCAGGCGTCGCGACGCTCACCGAGCGCCCGTCGGCACAGGTCCTCATCATCGGTGGCGGCATCAACGGCATCTCCACCTTCCGCGACCTCGCACTGCAGGGCATCGACGTCGTGCTCGTCGAGCGCGACGACTGGGTCAGCGGCGCGTCGTCGGCGTCGAGCCACATGATCCACGGCGGCATCCGTTACCTGGAGAACGGCGAGTTCCGACTCGTCCGTGAGTCGGTGCACGAGCGCAACGGACTCCTCGAGATCGCACCCCACTATGTGAAGCCTCTCGAGACCACCGTCCCGATCTTCTCGACGTTCAGCGGAATCCTCAACGCGCCGAGGCGTTTTCTCACCCACAACACCGGCAAACCCAACGAGCGGGGCGCGGCGTTGATCAAGGCCGGACTGGTCATGTACGACGCCTTCTCCGGTGCGGGCAAGCGCCGGGTGCCGCGTCACAAGTTCCGCGCAGGCGACAAGGCCCGCGCCGACATGCCGCGACTGAACTCCGGCATTCGTTACACCGCAACCTATTTCGACGCATCGGTGCACGATCCCGAGCGTCTGGCACTCGACGTCCTCAAGGACGGTCTGGCCACCGGCCCGCACGCCCGTGCGACCAACCACGTCGAAGCCATCGCGATTCGCGACGGCGAGGTGGTGCTCGCCGATCGTGTCAGCGGTGAACAGTTCACCGTGTCTGCCGAGGTCATCGTGAACGCGAGTGGTCCGTGGACCGATCTCACCAACGACGCGCTCGGCGGCGACACCCGATACATGGGCGGCACCAAGGGATCTCACATCGTTCTCGATCACCCCGACCTCGTCGAGGCCACTCGTGGACGCGAGATCTTTTTCGAGCACTCCGACGGTCGTATCGTGCTGATCTACCCGCTCAAGGATCGAGTTCTGGTGGGCACCACCGACATCGACGCCGACCCGAGCAAGCCGACGCGATGCACCGACGACGAGATCGACTACTTCTTCGACCTCATCAGGCACGTGTTCCCCGATATCGCCGTCTCCCGCGACGACATCGTGTACTCGTTCTCCGGCATCCGCCCGCTGCCCCGCCACGACGACACGACGCCGGGCTTCGTCTCGCGCGACTACAACGTCGAACGTACTGAGCTGCCCGGGGTTTCGGTTCCCGTGCTGAGCTTGGTCGGCGGCAAGTGGACCACCTTCCGCGCCCTCGGCGAGCAGTTGTCGGATCGCATCATGGAGCTGCTCGGCGCGGCCCGACAGGTCTCGACCGTCGGCCTGCCCATCGGCGGCGGCCGCGATTACCCGACCACCGACGCGCAACGTCGGGCATGGGTGGCAAGTCGACGCGGCGACGTTCCCGCCGACCGCGCCGACGAGTTGCTCACCCGCTACGGCACCCGCGCCAGCGAGGTCATCGCAGCGATCACCGCCGGCCCCGACGCACCGCTGCCCGCCAGCGGTCTCTCGACGGCGGAGCTGCGCTACATGATCGAGACGGAGCAGGCCGTCCACATCAGCGACATCCTGCTGCGCAGAACAGATCTGGCCTTCGTCGGCGGAGTGACCGCGGCCGTACTCACCGAACTCGGCGACGCGATGGCCGAGATCCTCGGCTGGGACGGCCAGCAGCGCGCCGCCGAAATCGAGGCGGCCGTCGAGAACCTCAACGACGCCCACCGCGTGCAGGTGACCGCCAGCGCGGCGAGCGTCTGACCGCCGGGCGCTGGTGATCTCGACAAGCTCGATCAGCGGTGGAGGCCCCCGCTGGTTGAGCGGGCGTGAGCGCAGCGAACACCCAAGTCGAAACCACACCCGCTGCGGCAAGTGATCTCGACAAGCTCGATCAGCGGAAGTTCAGCTCGATCAGCGGTAGTCCAGCCCGATCAGCGGTGGCGGCTGACCCCCGCTGGTTGAGCGGGCGTGAGCGCAGCGAACACCCGAGTCGAAACCACCCCCGCGCGGCGAGTGATCTCGACAAGCTCGATCAGCGGTAGTTCAGCTCGATCAGCGGTAGTCCAGCTCGATCAGCGGTGGGCCCCCGCTGGTGATCTCGACAAGCTCGATCAGCGGTGGTCCAGCGCCACAGCTCCATCCGCGGCCTGCGTCGTCAGGCCGCGGACTCCGTCGCCTCGACGGCGGACGATGTCGCGACGACGATCGCGCCGCTCACCGCGGCGGCGAACGCGATCAGCGTCGGCACCGCCCAGCCGGGACGTGTGCTGTCGCCGAGCAGCGCAATCCCCAGCGCGCTGGGAACCACCGTTTCGCCGACCACGATCGACGCCGCCGCGGCGCTGACGGCCCCGGTCTGCAGCGCGACGGTGAACAGATAGAACCCGCCGACGCCGCAGATCGCCACCGCGTATGCGGCCGGGTCGGTGAGTATCGCGCCGACGTCGAACGGGTCGACGCCGTCGAGAATCCTGATCGCCACGGCCATCAGACCGAACAGTGCACCGCCGCCGAGTCCCGCGACAACGGCGACTCCCCTCGGAATCACCCTGGTCACGGCAGTGACCGCCACGAAGAGCCCGACACCTACCCCGAGTAGCGCCCAGTGCAGCCAATTGTGGTCGCGGTGCCCCTCTTCGCCAGCGCCGATACCGAGCACAACGAGCGCGATCACCACGACGGCCACCGCGGTCCACTCTCGACGGCTGAGTCGGGCATCGAGGACCACCGTCGCCAACACCGCGGTGACAACCAGGTTCGCACTCACGATGGGCTGCGCGAGGAAGAGCGGAGTGAGCCTGTCCGCGACCAGGTTTCCAGCGAAGCCGACCACATCGAGCACCAGTCCGAGCAGAAACGACACCGTGAGCATGGCCGTGATCGTCGAACGCAACGACGGCGCTGCCCCGACCGTGCCGTCCTCTACACTCTGCGCACCGCGCGCCTGCAGCACCGACGCCGTGCCGTACGCCAACGCCGCGAGGATCGCAGCAACGATGCCGATGACCATGCGGTTCAGTATTCATCATCCGCGTGGAGAGAACGGGACCTCATGGCAACGCAACGGCCCGACGTATCAGCTGCCGTGCCCGTAGCCGGCGGGCAGGTTGACCGATTCCGCTTTCTCGACGGCGGTCACGGCGCCCGACGATGCCAGGATCACACCGCCGACGACCGCGGCCACGAAGGCGACGATCGCGGCAGGCCCCCAGCCCGAGCGGGTGACGTCGCCGAGAAAGATGATGCCAACAGCGCCCGGCAGCACCGTTTGTCCGACGACGAGCGCCGCGGCCGCGCCATTGACCGAACCCGTCTGCAGCGCAACGGTGAACAGATAGAAACCGCCGATGCCACTAATGAGGAGCGCATAGAGCGCGGGGTCGGTGAAAAGCACTCCCGGCTGCAACGGTGAAACACCCGTCAGCACACGGGAAGCCACGGCCATGACCCCGAAGATCGCGCCCGCGATGAGCCCCGCGAAAGCCGCGATTCGACGCTTGAGCACGCGCGCTCCCACGATGCCGATCACGATCAGCAACGGTCCGGCTACCAGCGTCGCCCAGCCCATCCAGGCGTCGTAGTCGGTGCCCTCGCGCCCGGCAGATATCGCGAGCAGGATCAGCGAGAGGATGACCACCGCACCCGAAACCCATTCTCTCCAAGTGAGAGTCACCTTCAGCACGATCGCGGCGAGCACCGCGGTCGCGACCATGCGCGCGGAGATGATGGTCTGCGAGAGGAACAGTGGGATCAGTCGCGCGGACACGATCGTCGCGATGAAACCGACGATGTCAAACGCAAACCCGATGAGGAACGGCACCGTCAGCATCGTCGCAGCGGTCGAGCGCAGCGTCGGATGTGGTGTGTTCGAACGCAATTCGGACCTGTGCTGAGCACGCTGCGCCACCCGCTCCGCGCCGAGCGCCTGCAGGACAGATGCCGCCGCGAACGAGAGCGCACCGATCACCGCGATGATGATTCCCATTGTCATCGCGACACCAGCACACACCGCGACCAGGTCGCCGTCACACCACGCGTCATACCGCGCTACTGAGTCTTGGCGTGGGGCTTGAGTACGTCGGTACCGACGAACCGCGCGAGTTCGTCGGGCAACACAACCGAACCGTCGGCCTGCTGATGGTTCTCCAGGATCGCGACGATCCACCGCGTCGTCGCGAGCGTTCCGTTCAGCGTCGCGGCGACCTGCGGCTTACCCGACTCATCGCGGTACCGAATAGACAGGCGACGCGCCTGGAACGTCGTGCAATTCGACGTCGAGGTCAGCTCGCGATACGTCTGCTGCGTGGGAACCCATGCCTCACAGTCGAATTTGCGTGCGGCCGACGACCCGAGGTCGCCTCCGGCAACGTCGATGACCCGATATGGGACGTCGATCGCGGCGAGCATCTCCTTCTCCCAGCCGAGCAGTTTCTGGTGCTCGGCGGCGGCGTCCTCGGGCTTGCAGTAGACGAAGCCCTCGACCTTGTCGAACTGGTGCACGCGGATGATGCCGCGCGTGTCCTTGCCGTAGCTACCCGCCTCGCGTCGGAAACACGTCGACCATCCGGCGTAGCGCTTCGGGCCGTCGGAGAGGTCGATGATCTCGTCCATGTGGTAGCCGGCGAGCGGCACCTCCGACGTTCCGACGAGGTAGAGATCGTCGTCCTTGTCGAGGTGGTAGACCTCATCGGCGTGTGCGCCGAGGAAGCCGGTTCCGCCCATCACTTCCGGGCGGACCAGCACCGGCGGGATCATCAGCGTGAATCCATTGGCCGTGGCCTTCTGCGCGGCCATCGTGAGCAGTCCCAGCTGCAACATCGCGCCCTGACCGGTCAGGAAGTAGAACCGCGAGCCGGAGACCTTCGCGCCACGCTCCATGTCGATGAGGCCGAGCGACTCACCGAGTTCGAGGTGGTCCTTGGGATTCTCGATCTCCCGCGGCTGACCGACGTGCTCGAGAACGACGTAGTCGTCCTCGCCTCCGGGAGGCGCGCCCTCGACGATGTTGGAGATCGCGCGCTGCGCATTCGACGCGGCCTCGTCTGCCTCGTTCTGCCGCGCGACCGCAGCCTTGACCTGATCGGCGAGCTCTTTGCCCTTGGCCAGCAGCGCTGCCTTCTCGTCGCCGGACGCCTTGCCGACCTGCTTACCGAGCGCCTTCTGCTCGGAGCGCAGCGAGTCGGCTTCGACGATGGCTGATCGACGCGTCGAGTCGGCGTCGAGCAGAACGTCGACGAGGCCGGGGTCTTCTCCGCGGACGCGCTGCGAGGCGCGGACGAGGTCGGGGTCGTCGCGGACGATTTTGAGGTCGATCACGCCTGTCAACGATACTGGAGCGCCCGGCGGGCGGATCGTCGGACGTTGCCGCGCCTACTGCCAGTGCCCGCGATAGTCGGCTCGGCCGAACATCGACGCCGCGTCGTCGGCGCTCGGGGTTCCCGCGAAAGGGTCGGCTCCGGCCTTCACCAATGCCGCGACGACGTCGTCGAATCCCTTGAACACGGCACCCGCAAGGGGCGTCTGGCCCTTGTCGTTGGCGAGGTCGGCGTCGGCGCCGCGCTCGGCGAGAGCGGTCACCGCCTCGACGTTCCCGTGGTAGGCGGCGAGCATCAGCAGCGAGTCACCCGACTGATTGCGCAGGTCAACGGGCACTCCGGCGTCGAGGTAGGCGGCAAGCGATGCGGCGTCGCCCGAGCGGGCCATGTCGAAGAGTCGTCCGGCCAGTTCCTGGACGTCGGCACTCGGTTCGGGGTCGTCTGCGCTCACCCGTCCGAGTCTAAGCACAGGTATCGGCGCACCCGGACGCTCGGAAAGTGCATGATGGATGCCGATGAACGACGATCCCGACAAGGTGTCCGACGACGAGACGCCCGACCCCTCGGCGACCGACCACGTCGAACCGGTCACCGAGCAGCTCGAGCCGGTCACCGAAGAGTTCGAACCCATCGCCGACGAAGCGGGTGTTGAGGCTGGGGCCGGTGAGAGTGACCGACCGGAGGCCGAGCGACCCGTCGCCGACGACGCCGCCACCGCAGAACCCACGCGTCGACGCGGGGTGACTGGAGCGCTCGCCGCGAACCCGATGCGGGTGGTGCTGGCGGCGATCGTGATCGGTGCGATCGTCGCGGGCGGCATCGCGTTTGCGCTCGGCTCGTTCACCGACAACGGGAACGTCGGAAGCACCGACATCGGCGAGAACGAGCGCCTGACACAGAACGCGTTCACTCGGTCGGTCGCGGGCGACTGCCTCGATTGGCCCGACGGGCAGCCCGGCCAGCCGTCGAAGGTGGGGTGCGACCAACCGCATCGCTTCGAGGTTGCCGGTCCGCTCAACACCGCGGTCCTTCCCGGATCGGAATTCGGCGACTCCGCGGCGTGGCCCGGCGCCGAGCGATTCGCCGCGATCCGCGACGAGCAATGCCCGGTCATCGTCGACGACTATCTGCAGGGCAAACTCGATCCCCAGGGGCGCTTCTCCGTCGGCATGATGTTCCCCTCACAAGCGCAGTGGGACAAGGGCGCTCGCGAACTACGCTGCGGACTGCAGCAGACCGGCAAGGGTGGTCAGCCCGACCAGGTGACCGGCCGCGTCGTCGACAACGACCAATCGTTCTCGTGGCCACCGGGCACGTGCATCGGTATCGATCAGCAGACTCGACGCCCCACGGTGCCCGCCACGGTCGTCGGCTGCAGTGAGCCGCACGCGTTCCAGACGACCGGCATCGTCGACCTGTCTGCACGTTTCGGCAACCGGACGTCGGGCAAGCCGTGGCCGCAGATCGACGAGCAGAACAAGTTCTTGGCCGGAATCTGCCCCGCGCAGGCGCAGCGATTCCTCGGCGGCAAGGAGAAGCTCGACGCCACCACGCTCAACACGCAGTGGTCGGTGATCAGCGAGCCGAGCTGGCTCGCGGGCAGCCGCAAGGTGGTCTGCTACATCGGGTTGCCCGACCGCGGCGGATTCGCGACGCTCGTCGGCGACGCGCGCCAGACACTCCTGATCAACGGCAAGCTCCCGGCACCGCCGCCGCAGGCACCCCCCGGCCGAGTCCTGCCCACACCGGTCCCACTACCGCCCGGCATCCAACCGAACCCCGAAGAGGTCCCCGCCCCCGCGGGCTGATCAGGAGTACACCCATGCCCGTCGCCATGTCCGACGACGAGTTCGAGGGCCTGGTGTCCGATGCACTCGACACCATCCCGAAGGAACTGACCGACGCCATCGACAACGTGGTGATCCTCGTCGAGCCGAACAACCCCGAGTTGCCGAACATTCTCGGGCTGTACTCGGGCGTCGCGCTCACCAGCCGCGACCACGACTACGGCGGCTTCCTACCCGACACCATCACCATCTACCGCGAGCCGATCCTCTGGATGTGCCACACCCGCGAGCAGGTCGTCCACGAGGTCGCGGTCACGGTGATCCACGAAATCGCCCACCACTTCGGCATCGACGACGCCTGGCTCCACGCGCACGGCTGGGGCTGAGGGTAGGAGCGCGGCGCGTCGGAGTTGGGCGCGGGCCGGGGCGCGGAGGTCGCGCCGCGTCGCGCAGAAACTAGGGGAAAGAACCTTTCCCCGACTCTTGTGCCTTTGCTCGAGTTGTTTCTCGCGCAAGGGCACGGGACCCGGGGAAGAGCCACGCCAGCGCGCTGGAACTAGGGGAAGAGTTGCGCGACGTCGCGCAGAACCCCGCCGACCTGCACGGCGCAGCGCTGAACCCGGCGGTGGGTGCACCGCGCCGCGCAGAAACTAGGGGAAAGATTCTTTCCCCGACTCTCGTGCCTTTGCTCGCGTTGTTTCTCACGGAAACGTACACAACCCGAGGAAAGAACCCTTCCCCTACTTCCCGCACCCCTACTTCCCGCACCCCTACTTCCCGCACCCCTACTTCCCGCACCCCTACTTCCCGCACGACGGCGCGCACGCCCCGCGGGGCTGAACCCCCAGCGGCACAAACCTTCCCCTACTTCCCGCGCGTCGGAGCGCCGGCACGGCCCGCCCCGGTCCCACGCAACCGCCGCGCGCCCCGGCCACCTACCCCATCGGGTCGGCGACGAGGGGCTCGTCGACGAGTGCGAACGGGGCGCGGGTGGCGCCCCAGCGGTGCGGGACCCACAGGCCGTCGGCGTACTCCAACTCGACGGAGCCGGTGTTGGGCAAATGCGTTGCGGCAGCGAACTTTCCGTCGATGCCCGCGAGGTGTGCGGCGACGAGTCGAATCGCCGCGCCGTGGCTGACCAGGTACACGTCGCGGGCGTCGGGTCCGCTGAGGTAGCGCTGCGCGAGGTCGGTGACCGCGGGCAGGTACCGCTCGAACACCATCGTGAGCGACTCGCCGCCGGGGATCGGGGCGTCGGGGTCGCCCGAGTACCAGCGGTCGAGGATCTCGCGAAAGACGCCGTGCGCCTCGTCGTCGGTGCGGTCCTCGAGCTCGCCGGCCTGCACCTCGTGCACCCCGGGCACGACTTCGGCGTCGGCGCCCCACACCGACGCGATAACCTCTGCGGTCTGCTGGGCGCGCGTCGCCTGCGAACTCAGCAGCACCGGCCCGGCGTCATCGGTGCGCTCGACCTGATTCTCCAAGCCGTACCGAACTGCTTGTCGCACACCGAAATCGGTGAGCGCGGCGCCGGGTAGTGCGGTGTCGAGTCGACGCATCACGTTCGACGTTGTCTCGCCGTGGCGAACCAAATACAGACGGGCCATCAGTCATCACCATCCTCGACATCTCCATCTCCTCGACGCATCGCCGAGACCCACTCCATGCCCGGTCGATGATCCGGCGGCGGCGAGCCGATCACGCCGCGCGCCGTCCACGACCCCAGATACACGATGTGCTCGGCGTCGCGATAGAGCGCTTGAAGCGCTTCGGCCACCGCGTCGTCGTCGATATGTCCGACGGCGTCGAGGAAGAATCGATACTGTCCGGGATTGGACTCGCCGGTATCCGGATCGCGCCGAGGTCGAGATTCGATTCGAGTGAGATCTATTCCACGCGAGGCGAATTGATTCATCGCCGACATGAGGCTACCGGGCTCGTTCGGAAGTTCGAGGATGACGGCGGTGCGGTCGGCGCCGGTCCTCGGCGGCGGCGAGACCGGTCGGCCGACGAGAAGGAATCGCGTCGTGGCGTCGACAGCATCCGACACGTCGTCGGCGATCACGGTCAGCTCCGACAGTTCTGCCGCCAGGCGCGTGGTCACCGCGGCGTCTGCCTTCCCTGCCGCAACATCTTGTGCCGCACCGGCATTCGATGACGCGATGACGAATTCAGCTCCCGGATAGAGCTTTTCGACGGAGGATCGGACCTGGGCCGACGCGACGGGGTATGCGGCGATCCGCTTCACCTGCGACGCATCGATGGCCGTGCGAGCGGCGATGGCGAATGCGACGTCGAGCACGGTTTCGGCGACGACCTGCACACGCTTGGAACCGTCCGGGACGAGCGCATCCATCGTCGCCGGTACCGATCCCTCGAGCGAACTCTCGATGGGCGCGCACGCGAAGTCGGCGTCTCCGGCGCGGACCATCGCGATCGCGGCGGCCGGACTGGGCGCCGCCACCTTGGACACCTCGTCACTGTCGTCGCGGCGCGGAACCCCTGCGGCGCCCGTTTCGGTCGCGAGGATCTTGTCCAACGCCATCTCGGTGAAGGTCCCTGCCGGACCGAAGTACGCGAACACTGACACGACCCGAGCTTAGTCGACACAAAGTGAACATCTCCCTGACCTGCGCAGACAAACCGTCGACCGTCGACGAAACGTCGAAGAAGCGCCCGCTCGACGCCGAGCGCTGCACCGAAAGCGGCAGCCCCCTCGTCAGATTCCACGCGATTGCAACCATTGACGGATCACCCGAAGCGACTTTAGGTTAGGGTTACCTATTATGAGCTGGACAGCACATCAGCCGACCGGGAGTGAGTACCGCATGACACGAGCCGTCACCGACAGACCGACGGACGCCGAGGTCATCGCCACCGCATGTCGAAGGGCGGGAAGCGCGATGCTGGCCGTCGAATCACCCGTCGAGCCGTCGCAGAGTGCACTGCACAGCCACGAGGCCGACCTCGCCACCCCGACCCAGGTCGACCTGGTCCACCTCTTCGACACGCAGGCGTTCATCCTGGTCCCCACCGGGGGACCGGCGATGCGAGCGGCCGTCGAGAGTCCCGACGGCTTGCCCGCGATGGTCGAGGTCACCGACTGCGCACCCATCGACCTGCGCGAACGGGTCCGCTCCCTGATCTGGCTCAACGGACGCCTGCACCACGTCCCGGCCAATCTCGAACGCGACCTCGCCGTCGAGATCGCCACCGAGCACCCCGACGAAGGACTCCTCGACATCGGTCACGGGCGGTCGATGATGCGACTGCAGATCGAGACCGCCGTTGTCGCATGCGGCGCGGGTGCGGCGTCGGTCGCCGCAGACGAACTCGCTCGCGCAGAGCCGGATCCGTTCTGGGAGTACGAGAACGACTGGATCAGTCACCTCGACGCCGCGCACGCCGACATCGTCGACCAACTCGCACGTCGACTTCCGCGTCACCTGCGGCAGGGCCGGGTACGCCCACTCGGACTCGACCGCTTCGGACTACGGTTCCGCGTCGAGGGTTCGGCCGGCGACTCCGACGTCCGACTCCCGTTCCCCCATCCGGTGAACGACGTCAGCGAGTTGTCGCGAGCACTGCGCAACCTGGCCGGCTGTCCGTTTATGAACAGCCTGCCGGATTAACTAGACCACCCCCGCCCAGTCGAATCAGAAGACCCCCTCGTCTAGATCGACTGGACTGCCAGGGCGCGCGGTCGGGAGGGCTGCCCGACCGCGCGCCCGACTCTTCCCCGGGTTCCAGCGCGGCCGCGCGACTCTTCCTCGGGTTTCAGCGCGGCCGCGCGACTCTTCCCCGAGTTTCAGCGCGGCCGCGCAACTCTTCCCCGAGTTCCAGCCCGCTCGCGCAACCCTTCCCCCAGTTCCAGCGCGGCCGCGCGACTCTTCCCCTAGTCGCTTGCCCTTCCGCGCGAAACAAATCGAGCAAAGGTACAAGAGTCGGGGAAAGAATCCTTCCCCTAGTTTCTGCACGACGGCCCACACCCACAGCGGCGGTCAGCCCACCGCCGCGCAACTCTTCCCCGGGTTCCCGACTGACGGCGCGACCCTTCCCCGGGTTCCAGCGCGGTCGCGCAACTCTTCCCCGAGTTCCCGACTGACGGCGCGACCCTTCCCCGGGTTCCAGCGCGGCCGCGCGACCCTTCCCCTAGTCGCTTGCCCTTCCGCGCGAAACAACTCGAGCAAAGGTACAAGAGTCGGGGAAAGAACCCTTCCCCTAGTTTCTGCACGACGGCAACGCACCCCACGGGGTCCAGCTCGCCGCCGCGCACTCTTCCCCTAGTTTCTGCGCGACGGCCACGCACCCCCACGGGGTCCGGCCCACCCGCGCGACCCTTCCCCGGGTTCCAGCCCAACCCCGCCCCAGCCCGGCGCCGTAGGCTGTCGGCCATGGTCGACGTGAGGCGCGGGGTCGGTGCGATCCTCCGACCAGCGCCGCAGCGAGTCGTCGAGGTGGTCGACGACCCCCGCGAGCGGCGTGCGTTGATCGTCGAACTCGTCATCGTCGGCGTGCTGACCTTCGGTTTCTCGGCGATCTCGGCGATCCTCTCGCTGATCGAACTGCAGCTGACCAGCGGTGTCGGCAACGCGACGGTCGCACTCAATCCGAGCCGCTCGTCCGTCGGGCTGATCGATTTCCTGCGGCAGCTCATGAGCGTGCTACGACTATTCGCGATCGCCGGACTGGGCGTCTATCTCCTCTGGCGGTCCGGCCTGCGCCTGCGCACCGTGGGACTCGCCCGCCTCAGCGGCCGCGACGTCCCGCCGGGTCTTGTGCTCGCTGCCGCGATCGGACTGCCCGGGTTGGCGCTCGTCGCCGCGGCACGAGCTCTCGGAATGAACGCTCACCTCGTCCCCAGCGAGGTCGACGGTCCGTGGTGGCATTGGCCGGTGCTGATCGCCATCGCAATCGGCAATGCCGCCGCAGAGGAGATCATCGTCGTCGCCTACTTCATCACGCGGCTGCGACAGCTCGGCGCGTCGGAGAACGCGTCGTTGGCCGCGAGCGCCCTACTGCGTGGGGGTTATCACCTGTACCAGGGTGTCGGCGCGGGCATCGGGAACGTCGTGATGGGTCTCGTCTTCGGGCGCTACTACCAGCTCGCCAACCGGGTGTGGCCGCTGGTCATCGCGCACGCGGTGATCGACGTCGTGGCGTTCGTCGGGTACGCACTGCTCCACGATCACCTCGGTTGGGTCGGCTGAGCACACGCGATCGGCCCGTGCGCTGTGTGAATGACGCTTGGTGCCCAGGCGCCCGCGTACATTTGATCTGATGAACGAGCCAGATCCGCGCTACATGCGGCGCCGCGGTGGTCCGTCGCCGCACGAGCAGCAGCCGCGGAATCCGGCGCCCGTGCCGCCTGGAAGAGACCGCGCTCCCGCAGGTCAGCGGCGAAATCCCGCACCGCAGCCGCCCGCTGACCAACGACCTCGCACTCCCGCACCGCATCCCGCTCGCCAGGGCGACCCACGGCAACAGGGACAGCCTCGACGTCCCGCGTCCCCAAACGGCGCCCATCCAAACGCCGCACCCCCGAACGCCGCACCCCCAAATGCCTACGACCCGACCCGCCAGGTGCCGGGGGCCAACGGAAACGATCGGGGTCGACGCGCTGCGGAGTACCAGCCACCGTTGGCGTGGTCGGCGGCGCCCGATCGTGCCCGGCCCCCGCAACCGAGTCCTCGACGCCCCGCGCCTCCCGGACCCTCACGACAGCCCTCCCCGCGCGGCGCAGATCACGCCGGACCCGTGAACCCCAAGCCCTCGCACGCCGCGGTCGGCGCAGCAGCGGCCGCCGCGGCGGGGGCCCGGGGCCCCCCCCCGCCCCCCCCGCCCGGGGCCCGCCCCCCCCCC
>NZ_DLSO01000031.1:62876-94433 GCF_002500165.1 Gordonia sp. UBA7860
TGCCGCACGCGCGTACGCGCCGACGCAAAAGCCCGAGCCGGTGTCGCCCGACGACCGCCGGTCGCGCGGCGGATCGTCTGCTCCCCCGCGACGTCCGGATCGTGGTCAGACCGCAGCCCCCGCGTCGCCAGCTCGACGCCGCATGCCGAAGTTCCGTCGACCGAAGCTCGGCCGACCCAGACGCATCGGCAGGATCATCCTGATCATCCTGCTCGTGATCGTCCTCGGGTCGCTGGGACTGTTCTTCTACTACGACAGCAAACTGCACCGCGTCGACGCTCTGCCCGGTTACGCTGGCCGTCCCTCCGACACCCCCGGCACAACCTGGCTGATCGTCGGCAGCGACTCCCGCGAGGGATTGACCCAGCAGCAGAAGGACAATCTCGCGACCGGCGACAGCGACGGGTCACGCACCGACACCATCATGCTCGCGTACAAGCCCCCCAGCGGTAAGGCCACGCTGATCAGCATCCCGCGCGACCTCTACGTCCCGATCCCCGGTCAGGGCAGCTACAAGATCAACGCGGCCTACAACTTCGGCGGTCCGCAACTGCTGGCGAAAACCATAGAGCAACTCACCGGCATCCGGATCGACCACTACGCCGAGATCGGCTTCGGCGGGTTCGACACCCTCGTCGACGCTGTCGGCGGCGTGAACATCTGCATCGACCAATCGCTCCACGACCCCAAGGCGGGACTCAACCTGACCAAGGGGTGTCACGATCTCAACGGGCAACAGGCGCTCGGTTTGGTCCGCACCCGAGCATTCCCCAACGCCGACCTCGAGCGCGTCGTCAATCAGCGAAAGTTCTTGTCGGCCTTGATGTCGAAGGCCACCAGCCCAGGCGTGCTGCTCAACCCGTTCCGCCTGTTCCCGTTCATCAGCGGTGCGGTCGACGGCTTGACCGTCGACAACTCGACGCACCTGTGGAACCTGGGCATGCTCGGGTGGTGGCTCAGCGATGATCCGATCACCACGACCACACCGACCGGCGGTCCGGAACAGACCGACGACGGCGACTCACTTGCCGTGGGAGACAACACCAAACAATTCTTCGACGCCATCCGCTCGGGCCAGCAGATACCGAAGGACCTGCTGTCCGATCAGGGCGGCGCGATCGGGTGATCGGGTGATCTCGCACGATCACACCTGGGGACCGGCTGGTTGTTGGTCGGCCACTCCGACCCGATCGAAATTAGGACTGCGCCGTCCGCCGCTCGAACCCCGCGCAAGGCCTTTCGCGCGACCGCTCAAGATCGCTGGCCACAGAGCGCAAGATTTTGTACTCGGACTTCAACATCCCGACGGGCTCATCCCTTTGGAAGTGCACCTCCCGGCTCGAAGCCCTCGATTGGCTGAAGCACTGTCATTGCCCCGACAGTGTCTGCACGTCCGGCACGCTGGCCCAGTCACCTACTTTCGATTCTCCGCGCTCGCCACATGCGTCCATTCCCAACCGGCCGACTTCGGCACGGATATTCGCACTCCAGCGCTCACCCTGGGTCACGCAACTGCGATTCAGCGCCCTCAGGAGACACCACTGTATTGTCGGGTCCGAACCCCGACATTGCGAGGCCAAACGTGACGGTCAACAACAACCAGGTGCCTACCGTACCCCCATGGCTGGGTGGCGGTACTCACGTCCCGCCACCTTCGATCGACGACGACGACGTCAACCAATCAGACACTGAGCAATACCAGCAGTCGCGTTCCGGTGGCGAGGAATCTGATGTCCGGGCAACCGTAGGTCCGGTGGTGCCGCCGACGCCGAACGTGCCCATACCACCCCCCGGCCAGCATCCGACAGTTCCTGAGGCCACGTCTGCGCTACCGCAAACGCCGCCAATTCCCTCGTGGGTCCCGCTGCCAACAACCACGGAGCGTCGGCCACCTACTGATCCGACTCACGCAGTGCCACCTCAATCACTGCCACCACACGCCGGCCCCCCGTTTGCCGCACTTCAACAAGGGCCGCCCCAACAGACCCCACCCGAGCAAGGCCAACCGCAGGGTGTACCCCATCAGTTCGGGGCCCCCACAGGATTCGGTGTCCCAACAGCATTCGGGGCCCCCACAGGATTCGGAGCGCCGCACTTCGGCGGACCCGTTGCGCCGCAGGATCAGTACGCACCCGGACTCGACTCCGGCATGCTCCTCCGCAAGGCACGTCGACCACCGCGATCGGGCTGGCGACGCACGGTGCACCGCATCTCCGGAGGCACGATCAGCCCCAGCGAGTCGCGCGCAACGGTGTATCACGACGAATTGGTCAGGCAGCTCAATGCTCCGGTCCACGGAGACTTCCGGATCGCGGTGCTGTCACTCAAGGGAGGCGTCGGAAAGACAACCACCACAGTGGGTCTCGGCTCGACGTTCGCCAGTCTGCGAGGCGATCGCGTGATCGCCGTCGATGCCAACCCCGACCTCGGGACGCTGTCACAGCGTGTTCCGCAGCAGACATCGTCGACGGTGCAAGACGTTCTCCTCGACGAGCAGATCCACCGCTACTCCGATGTCCGACGACACACGTCACAGTCTGCGAGTCGACTGGAAGTCCTTGCCTCCGAACGTGATCCGGCCACCGCAGAGACGTTCGACGAGCAGGACTACCGCACGGTGATTCAGGTTCTCGAGCGCTTCTACAACATCATCCTCACCGACTGCGGAACAGGACTGTCGCATTCGGCGATGGACGGCGTCCTCGACCTCGCGCACTCGTTGATCATCGTCTCGACGGCCGCCCTCGACGGTGCACGCAGCGCCAGCGCGACCCTCGACTGGCTAGAAGCGCACGGCTACGGCCACCTGGTGTCACGGGCGATTGTCGTCCTGAGCGGACCCCGACGTGGCAGCGCCAGCATCGATCTCACCCAACTGGCGCAACACTTCCTCGCACGAACCCGTGCCGTGCAGGTGATCCCGTTCGACGACCACCTGTCCGAGGGTGCAGAGGTCGATCTTGATCTCCTTGCCAAGTCGACGCGGCGCGCGTTCGTCGAATTGGCCGCAACTGTCGCTGAGGATTTCGCTCTTCTCGGCGACCACCGTCGTCGTGACTACGTTGATCCGCGGTCAGCACAGCCCTGGCAGCAGTAACGACATCCGAACGCGCGCTATGGCTCCACGGTCGTGTTGACGCGGAGATACTGTGCGAGCTGTGTGCGACCACGGTTGAGCCTGGATTTCACCGTCTGCACGCCGACGCCCTGATGCTCGGCGATGTCGGCGTAACTGAAGTCACCGAACTCGCGCAGAACGACGGCCTCACGAATATCGTCGGAAAGTTGTTGCAGCGCATCGCGTAACGCATCGCGCAGCGCGATTTGCTCGTCGAACCGAGGGGCCGAGTCATCGGCGTCGAGCGTCACCGGCGCCTCGGGATCGCTGAAGTCGGTGAGCGTGGTGTTCGCCTTACGCTTGCGGATCAACGCGAGCGCATTGTTGGCTGCGATCCGGTGCATCCAGGTGGAGAATCTCGCCTCGCCGCGGAACTTGTCGAGGTTGCGCCACGCGGCGAGCAGCGTCGCCTGGAGCGCGTCCTCGGCGTCGTGCTGGTTCCCGCAGATCTGCAAGCAGACGGCCCAGATCTGGTTGCGATGGGCGTTGACCAGATCCGCGAAGGCGCGTTGGTCGCCGTCGCGGGCAGCCATCACGAGTGCCGCTTCGTCCACAGATGCTCTCGATCAATCACACGCCTGCGCACCGGTGACGGGTGCCACCGGTGCGCAGACTACGTACGTTGTCCAGTACTTTGCTCATTGCGCTTGCTTCCCGCGCGTCATGCTTGTCGGTCGATTCACAGGTGGTAGTCGCCCCCGTCGTGATGTCCACTACCACCGTCGTGATCGCCGTAATCGTGGTCGGCGAGGTCGACGTCGTGGCCGGTCGAATCGTCGTGCTGCAACGTCGGATCGTCGTCGTGCAGGACCGCGGGATCGGCCGACACCGCACCGCCGTCGTTGTGGCCATCGCCGTTGTCGTGGCCGCCGTCGTTGTGACCGTCGTGGTTCTGGCCGTCTTCGTGATAGATGCCGTCCTCGACGACAACGCCGTCGTCAGCCGGCACGACGGGCTCGTCGTCCATGTCGGGGACGGTGCTGTCGTCGGCCGGGGCGTCGGACTCGAATGCTGCGTACAGCGCGTGCTCGAACACTCCCGGCGGAGGGGCCTGCACGTCGTCGGGCGAGATGCCCAGCGCAGTCAGGATGGAGTCGTCCTCAGCGCTCATCCGTGTCTCCTTCGTTCGTAGCGGGCGGCTGTTTGTTCGACTGCGCGCCGGCTTTCTCGGTTAGATGCTGCCAGGTGCGTGTCAGGCGCGGTAGGCCGACATCGATGACACCGCCGATGCGATCACCACGACGTAAAGCACGATCGAGAGCACGAACAGTACCGCGAACGCGATCAACGAGTACTTTCCGAGCTTCTTCGCCTGGTCGGACGCGTGCTGCGCGCCGACGCGGTCGCCAGAGAGCCAGAGCGTCGCGACACTGCCCGCATTGCTGAATGACGCGAAGGCCAGCGGCCAGAAGAAGAGCAGCGCCGCGGCCGCCCAACCCATGTTCGACGGCGGGCACGACGTCGACGGGTTCTCCTGCAGCGATGGGCGCTGCACGGAAGCCGCATTCAGGTCACGACCCGATGGCCGCATCACGGTGGTGCGGCCGTCGAGTCCGGCCTGGGTTGCGCCACGGTAAGCGGGCATCGGCTGGTTCTGGCTGGGGTACATCGCGTCTCGTCAGATCGTTCGGCGCGCTTCTCGCACCGTCAGAGATTGGATGCGCCGACACCCTCCGAATGTGCCGCGCGGCGTCGAAAACCTTCTGTGAGGTAGGTCACTCGGGTCGTTATCGTTTCAACTGGAGCTTCGACGCCGTGTACGCGATCAGAAGCACGCCGAGCAACGCGAGCGCACTCGTAGTCAGGAGCGCATTGCCGAATGCGGGCTCCCAGAGGTGCGCCCCACGTGTCTGTGGGGCCAGCGGGGCGACTGACGGCAGGTCCACCGCCATCGCCGATGCTGCGTACCCCCAGTACGACGGGAAGAGCCACGCGAGCTGCGACAGACCCGGCGCGCTGAGCCGAAAGAGCCCGCCGCAGAACACAAGTTGCGAGATGACGAGGATGACCAACGGCGGCATCGTCTGTTCGTTGGATTTCACCGCGGCCGAAATGGCAAGTCCGACAACCGTACTCAGACAGGCGATGAGCGCGACCGCGCCGAGCAACTCGACCGGCGCCGCTCCGACGACACCTCCGGACGGCAGCCCCTTGCCCAGATAGCAGATCACCACCATCACCACCGATTGCGCGATCGCCACGCCGAAGTAGACGCCGATCTTGGCGGTCAGGTACGAGCCGGGTCGAAGTCCCACTGCGCGTTCACGTTCGAAGATGTCGCGTTCACCGACGAGATCGCGGACGGTCAGCGCCATTCCCATGAAGCAGGCACCGATCACCAGGATGACGAGGACCTGAAGCGATTCGCCCGCGGTGTCTTGCGCCGTGTTGACGCCGAAACCGGCACTGCCGGGGATCACCAACGTCAGCAGCCCCAATACGACCGGCATCACCACGAGAAAGGCGAGGTAACCGGGATCGGCAAGGATCAGTCGCAGTTGCCGCCGCGCTATCGTGCTCGCCTGGCGCTGCGCACTGGTCTGGGGAGGCGTCCGCACGACCCGCGTGCTCGACGTCGAACGTTGTCGATGCGAGACGTGTCCGTCGGTCCGTGCGAGGTGCCTGCGGTGGGCATCGTCGGGATGGCTTGCGACGTAGGCAAATATCTCGGCCCAGTCGCTGCTCCCCATTGCCGGCGTGACCTCGGCAGGACGTCCGCAGAACGCCGTCTTGCCGCCGGGTGCCAGCAACAACACCTGATCACACATGGCGAGGTGGGTCAGCGAATGCGTGACGACGATGACCGTGCGCCCGGCGTCGGCGAGCCGCCGCAGCGTGGCCATGACCTGCCTGTCGAGCGCAGGATCGAGACCCGACGTCGGCTCGTCGAGGATGAGAAGTGAAGGGCCGGTGAGCAATTCCATCGCCACCGACGCACGTTTGCGCTGGCCACCCGACAACGCGTCGACGCGGGTGTCGAGGTGCTCGGACAGTTGGAGTTCGCCGAGCACCCCCGCGATCACGCGGTCACGCTCGGATTCGGGAAGGTCCTCGGGGAGCCGAAGCTCGGCGGCAAACCGAAGTGCCTGCCGCAGAGTCAGTTTGCGGTGCAGCACGTCGTGTTGGGGCACCATGCCGATGCGGGTGCGCAGGGACTCGTACTCGGCGTGGACGTCGTGTCCGTCGAACAACACCCGGCCCGACGTCGGAGCGGTCAGGCCGGCGACGATCTTCGACAGTGTCGACTTGCCCGCGCCGGATGGGCCGACGAGTGCTGTCAACGTGCCCGGCCGGGCGACGAGATCGACGTCGTGGAGGAGTTCTTTGGTGCGGTCGACGACGAGTCCGATGCCCTCGACCTGCAGGCCGCCCCCAGAAGCGTTGTGGTCGGAAGCGTAGGGCCCGGAAGCGTTTTCGGCTGCGACGAGACCGCTGTGGCTGACGACGAGGTCGGTGTTACCGACGGTAACGGTGTCGCCGTCGGTGACTGCCACTCGCCCGATCCGGTGTCCGTTGACGAATGTGCCGTTGACACTGCCGAGATCCTCGAGATGCAGCGCGCCGGACCCGCTGATGAGGCGGGCGTGGTGTCGGGAGACGAGCACGTCGTCGACGACGAGGTTGTTCGTAGGGGCACGTCCGACGAGTGTCACTGCTCGCGTGTCGGTGAACGGGTCATGCTGGATGTCTTCGGTCGCGAGCGGGGCGTCGAATCTGGCAGACGCACAGGCTTCCCACTCAGGTGGCAACGGCGCCGATACTTCGGCGGCGAGCGCAACGACGAGAATCGGCGCCGACACCGGAGGCCCCAGATGTACCGCTGCCGTCGAGGTGATCGGGAGATCAACCACCGCGGCACCCGACGAGACGAGCGTTGCCCCGTCGACACTCACGAGATGCCATGTGTCGTCACGCCATTCGATCACGAGATGGTGTTCGCGCACATCCCGGTGGTCGACGACGATGTCGTTGTCGAGGGCCGATCCCACTGCGATCCGCGTCGTGTCACCGAGCGCGTACACACGCGATTCGACGCTCACGCTGCCGCGCATCGGAACAGTGGTTGTCATCGAATGTCCGCCTTCTGCATGGGTGAACGACGCGCACGCGCCACGACGAACGCCGGGCGGCTGCCCCCGCGATCTGCGTTGGGGCTGCCGCCCGGTGTTGTTCGAACGTTGGTGGTCCGTCGATTTCGACGGTCAATCAGACTGCAGGACAAGCAGACTGATAGTCGATCAGACGGAAACGTCTCCGTGCTGATCGTCGTGCGCACCGTGGTCGTCGTAAGAATGCGAATCGGTGCCGTACGTCTCGTGCGAGTCGTCGTGTGCCGACGGATCGGTGGTGCCGTCCGGGCCACCGTAGATGTAGCTCACGGTGTCGGCGTTGCCGTCACCATCCGTGTCGGAAAGCACGGTGTCGGGAACGCCGTCGTGGTCGACGTCGAGGACCGTGGTGTCGAATTTGCCGTCGTGATC
The DNA here is from genome assembly GCF_002500165.1 of Gordonia sp. UBA7860. NCBI lineage: Bacteria > Bacillati > Actinomycetota > Actinomycetes > Mycobacteriales > Gordoniaceae > Gordonia > Gordonia sp. UBA7860. The sequence continues at coordinate 70,476 of NZ_DLSO01000031.1, forward strand.
GGTGTCGATGAGCTTGACGTCGGGGGTGCCGTCCTGGTTCAGATCCAGCGTGGCGCTCGTGACGTTGCCGTGGGTGTCGAGGGTGTCGACCTCACGGACCTCGCCACGCTCGTCGAGGATCGAGCGCAGGTCGGCGTGTCCGTCGCCATCGGTATCGGATTCGACGATCGTGGTGCCGTCCTCGCCGGCGTAGGCAACCGTATCCACCTTGCCGTCATGGTTGGCGTCACCCTCGACCAGCGTGACGTTGCCCGCGTTGTCGAGGTAGGCGTTGAGGTGATTTCCCGCATCGTCGGTGAGGTGGACGACGTCGGCGTTGCCGTCACCGTCGGTGTCGACAGCTGAATCAACGTGCAGGCCATTCTCCGACTCAGCGGGAGTCTGCTGGGGCGCTGCGGCCTCGGTCGGCGCGGCGGCCTGGGTCGGCGCGGCGGCCTGGGTCGGTGCCTGGGCCTCGGTCGGTGCGGCGGCTTCGGTCGGCGCTGCTGCCTCGGTCGGTGCTGCTGCTTCAGTCGGCCCTGCTGCCTCGGTCGGTGCTGCGGCGGGAGCCGGTTCCGAAGGCGACGAGGTGTCGGAGTGCGCATCCGCGGGGCTCGCAGGGGTCGTGGCGTCGGACGTCTCGGCGTCAGACTTCTCGGCGTACGGCTCTTCCGAGGTGATGTTCGGCGTGGCGTCCCGCTCCGAATTCGATTCGGGGACCTGGGTTTCCGTCGGTGCGGAGGAGTCAGCCGGCTGCGTAGCCGAGTCCTGGGCACCCGAATCCTGGGCACCCGAGTCCTGGGTACCCAAGTTCAGCTCGTCGGCGGTGACCGTTCCGGCAGGCTTGCCGTTCTCGGTGAAGGTCACGTCGCCGTTGTCGCCGATGACCGCGTCGATCTTGTTTCCGGCGTCGTCGTGCATGTGGACCGTCTCGGGCACACCGTCGTGGTTGGTGTCTTCGACGGAGTCGGTGGTGATGTTGCCCTCGACGTTCAGGCCTGCGAGCTTCGGATCGGGTGTGCCGGTCATGTCACGACTTCTTTCTCTCGTGCCCGTCATCGGGCGGGCTTGCTTGTGCGTTCAGGGATTGGATGCGACCGGATGCGTGGAATGTTCCGCGTTCTAGGAAATCAATCCGGAGCGACTCAGAAATGTCTTGCCGTCGTCGATCGACGCGAGCCCGAATATGGTCATCCCCAGGTTGTTGGACGTGTTCGCATAGGTCGCGGTGGCGGACTTGGTGGCAGTGTCGTCGGCGATTTCCGCTGCGGACACGCGCGCAGAGTCCTCCACAAGGGTTCCCTTGCCGTTGCTGAGGGTTCCGTTCCGCAGCGACGTGATGGTGCTCTGCACCTTGGTCGAGTCGGAGTAGAAGCTGATGAACCCGTCGATTCCCCCGTAGGACTGCGTCGCAAAGAACGACGCCAACGACCCGTCCTTCTTGATGTTGCACATCAAGGTGAGCGCACCGCTCTGGGTGAAGTCGCTCTTGCGGCAATCCTCGACGCCGTCCTGCAATGCGGACGGCAGCAGGTTGTAGAGCTGCTTCTCATCGGTGATGATCGCACTACCATTCGCCGCTGTCTGCGCGGCGGCCGTCGAGCTTCCGGCCGCCTGATTCGGGTCGTCATCTCCGCTACTACGGTTCACGAGGGCGATACCGCCGATCACGATGCCGATCAACGCAACGACCGCCACACCGATCAGTGCGAGTCGACCCCACTTCCGTCCACCCGACGACGCCGGTGTCGGCGACGGTGTCGGCGCAACGCGTTGCTGTCCCGGCGGTGCCTGTGATGCACCGGACTGGTAGCGCCCGCCCGGCGCCTGCTGCGTGGCCGGTGTCATCAGCTCCGCGGCTGTGGGAGCAGCCGGCCGCTCACGGGTGTCGACACCGCGATCACCGACCGCCGTCACCAATGCACCCTGTGCCACAACGGTTTTCGGGTCGTCGAGCGTGGCTACCGGTCCGACCTCACCGAGCCGCTGCTGGATCAGCGGGATCCGCGACGACCCACCTGTCAGATACAGGGCGGTCAACTGCTCCGGATGCGTGATCCCTGCGTCGAGCAGTGTTGCCCTGGTCAGACGCAAGGCCTGCTCGGCCGCCGGGGCGATCAACTCGTCGAATTCGTCGCGGGTGATCTGTAGGGTTTGGCGGCCCTGCGGGGTGTTGTTGATCGTGATGGTCGCTGACGGCGCTTCGGACAGCAGCTCTTTGGCGCTTCGGATGGACTCCTGCAGGCTCTGCACGACGTCGACCGGCGCACGTCGACGCAGCCACTCGACCAACTCGGGGTCGCGATCGGCGAGGCGCTGCTCCACCCATCGCTGAATCAGCGCATCGATGTTCTTGCCGCCGAGGCCGTTGTCACCGCGGGCGGCGATCACCTGGAAGGCGTTCGGTCCGGTCACGGTGAGCACAGCGATGTCGAGGGTGCCGCCGCCGAAGTCGAAGACCGCGATCCGCGCACCCGGCTGCATGGCATGGGAGCGGCTGTAATGGGCTGCCGCAGCGCGGGGTTCGGAAATAGTGCTGATCCGTGAGCCGTCGATTCCCGCGCGCATCGCCGCCTCGACGAGCACTCCGACCTGCTGCGGGGCCCACGCCTCGGGGTGGGTCAAGACGACCTGCGTCGGCAACTGCCCCGCGTGTGCTGCCTTGCCACGCGAGATGATCGCCGACATCACCGCGGCGACCGGCAACGCCGATGGCATCGTGTAGCCGGCGATCACCGTCGTCGGAGCACCGGTGATCAGTCGCTTGGGCGAAGCGACGAAACCGGTCGGATTCTGCTGCGCGAGGTTGCGCGCGGGCTCACCGACGGAAATCCGGTCGGGGGCCGCGACATACACACTCGACGGCATCAGATTGCTCGTATGCGAGAGCGACAGCGTCTCGATGCTTCCGCTTGTCGCACCCGAATGCGCGGCAGCGGAATTCGACGTACCGAAGTCGATGGCGAGAATCCAGGTCGGTGACATATGCGTGTGGGTGTCCTGTGTGCTGCTCGTGAGCCGGTTGCTCATCTGGGGGCGGTCGGGGTGGTCAACGGGGTGTAACTGCGGATCAGGGTGACGAGTGCCGCATCCTCGGCCGCCGAGCTCGTGGCGAGCGAACGCTGATGCGCCATCGCCAGACGACGCTGCGCCTCTGCGGCCACCGCATGCGCCGGTGCCGATGGGGGTAGCCCGACCTGGCCGGCTACCGACGTTGCACGAAGGATGGTGTGCAATTCCTCGGTGACCGCCGCGTTCGGGTCGGTACGCAGCATGCGCTGGTAGTCCTCGAGCACGGTGACCAGATGCAACTCCGGTGCGTTGCGAAGTCCCATCGTGAGCGTCCGGATGTGGTCGCGCGCCGGATGGGTGAAAGCCAACTGATCAAGTCGGGCAAGGATACGGTGTGCCCGATGCAGAACCGCATACCGGGCTGTCGACGTGGTCAACGCGCCACGCAATTGGTCGATGCCCGACAGCGAGGTCAACCACGAATTGAGCTCCGCGGCTCCGCGCGCGGCGATCTGGCGGCCGTTGAGAACGTCGTACTCCCCGAGCAGACCGAGCAGTCGCGCGCGCACCTGCGGCGACAATTCGCTTCGGACGTCGTCGTTGTCGAAGGTGCGCACCACGTCGAGTCTGGACAACGGCGCAAGGCGGGCCAACGCCGACGCGAGGTCTTCGGTCAGCATGCCGGTGTGGCTGGTTTGGGCCATGAGCCCGGAGATCGGCACGACGTCGCTGACCGTCTCCGACAGTTGCTTTGCCAGAACGCGAGCGTGGTCGGCGGCGTGGGGAATCGGGTCGCGCCGTCCGAGTGCGCCCTCGCCGAACGAATCGGCTCGCGACAGCACCCCGAGCATGTTGAGCGGGGTGAACGGCAGCTGGGAGAGGAACTCGATCTCGTCTGTGCGTGGCGCGGCGTCGAACAGGAAGACCGCGGCGTCGGCGTCGACAGACGCCGTGCGCGTCTGCTCGAATCCGTCGATCACCGCACGTCGTGTGGCCGTGTCGTTTTCGGTTGTCAGCGTCGACAATCCAGGCGTGTCGATGAGTGTGAGCTGCCGCAACGACGCCGACGGCATCCACCGCTCGACGAACTGGATCTCCGCCGACCGCAGCGGTAGCTCGACCGGCTGATGGGCCGCGACGGCGACGCGGTGGCGCCGGCCGTCGACTCCGACGATCTCGGCGCGCGACGGGCTGCCGTCGGAGTAGACGGTGACAACGTTGGTGGCCTCGAGGGCGGCGGTCTCCGCAACGGGCGCCCCGATCAGCGCGTTGACCAGCGTCGACTTGCCTGCTTTCAAGCGTCCGACAATGACAACTCGGGGCGGCGACCACAGGATGGTGCCGATCGAGTTGGCGTGGGAGACGAGGTCGCCACCGAGACCGGCGAGTTGTCGCAGACCGCGATCGAGAGCGGCATGCACCGGATCGTTGCCGGAGGACGCGGTCATCGTTTCACCTGCGCAAGGTACTTGTCGGCCGACGCGATCCGCTTGTCGACGACCTCGAGGTTCGACGTCAGGCGGGCCACGGTCTTCTCCCGCGATGCGGCGTCGGATTGCGCTGTCTTCTGGACCTCGTTGATGGTGTTCTGCAGCGTCTCGATGTTCTCGCGCAGATAGTTTCGGTAGCGGATGACGATCTCGGGTCGCGACTGCGCAACGGCACTGTCGAGGAGGCGTCCGGTTGCGGCCTTGGTCGCGCCGATGGTCTCCCGCAGCCAGGTCAGCAGGTTCGCCTTGCCGGCCCGGATCGCACGGAAACCCAGGTTCACTCCGACCCACACCGTGCCGACCACGACGCCGACACCCATCAGGGCGCTCAGTCCGAGTATCCCGCCGAGCGTCGAGGAGCCGACAACACCCATGGTCAGCAGCGTCGGATCGAGCAGACCATGCCGCTTGCTCGCAACCTGATGGGTCTCGATCCGCTTGTCCTGCATGGATTCGACGATCTGTGCGCGCAGTTCCTCCCACACGGTGGGGTCGTCGGCGAATCGGGGGGCAACCACGGTGTCGTGGAGTCGCTGCAGGAACTCCGCGAGTGTCTGCGCCATCGCCAATTGGAGATCGGCGTGCATGTCCGCGGTGAACTTCTGTTCGCTGCGGCGCAGCACCTGCATGCCGTGCTTGTTGACGTACAGCGTCCACTTGTCGCGTACGTCGTCGAGGCGTCGTTCGAGACCGTCGACCGCCTGCTGTCGCAGCAACGTGAGGTCACGGGCGAGGTACTGCTCCCACTCCCGCGCCTGCTCCTGCAGATCGGTGAGTCTGTCGCGCTCAGCGGTGAGGTCGGGTAGCGCTTTGGCGCCAGCCTGCACGGCGTCGAGTTCGCGAGAAATCTTGGCGCGCAACACTTTCAAACCTTCGAGGCAGGTGCGCACGGCGTCGACCTCCGGCAGGTCGGCTGCGGTGTCGAGTCGTCGGGTGAGTTCGGAGCGCAACGTCGCGATGCCACTCTCGTACTCCAGCCGCTCCCGCTCTGTGGGGTCGACGAGCTCGGTCGACAGCGACGCGAGAAGGCTCGACACCCCGAAAACCGGGAACGGACGGCCGATCTCGCGGGTCAGGAGGCGCTCATTCTCGCTGACGATCTCTCGCCAGCGTCGAAGATTCTTGTCGGTTTTCGTCACCACCACGACGACCGAGTCGACCGTCGACGACGCCTCGCGGACGAACTCCATCTCCGGGGCCGTCAGCGGCGACGACGCGTCGCACACCAGCACCAGCACACACGCCTGCTGGGCCGACTGCGTAGCCAGTTTGGCCAACCCGACGTCGAGTCCACCGACTCATGGCCGACGCGTCGCCGGTAGCGGACTTCCGCTCCGTCGCGCTCCGCGCCTGTGTAGCCATTCCCTCGTCCCCGTAACCCGATCCGTGTACGCGCCGCACACATTCGCCACGGCGCCGCATTGTCGGTACACCACTGCCGATCAAAACCAATCTGCGGCCCGACAGGGCGTGTGTCTAACGTCCCGTCGGCGACGCTGTGCCATCTAGACGACGTGAATGACGCGGACATGCTTCATATGAACGTCGTGTAATAGCCTGCTGAGCGAACTGAATGAACGGTCGCGGCCACGCTGGCCCGAGTGCGCACCACCTGAGAGGGCGAGTAACACGATGAGAGGTAATCGGCGAGGACCCAAGACGCTGCTGGCGAGCGGATTCGCTACGGTTGTTCTGCTGAGCGGATGTTCCGTCGACGGCAACGCCGTCAGCGACTCCGACCCCGCAGCGAACGCGGTCATCGACGTCAAGTCTCTCGACACCGGCAAGTACCCGACCGAACCTCGGAAACCATTCGGTGAGGCCACCGGAGACCAGGTCGTCACCTACGACGCGCAGCGTATGGCGCAGTACATCGTCGCGCCGTTCGAGATCGACGCCGACCTCACCGACATGGGTTTGCCTACCCAGGTTCTCTACAGCACCACCAATCTGCGAGTGGTTGTCGGAGACGACGTCGCAAATGTGAAAGCCAACGACGCGATCCTCTACGGTTACGTCGTTTCGGCCTCTACCCCCGACGAGACCATCCGGGCCGGAACGAAACGTGAACTGAACAACTTCGTCACCCGCTATCTGACCGCCGCCGATGCCACTGCTGCGGCGAATCAGATGGCCGACGCCTACCTCAAGCGCCCGAAGGCCACCACGGTTCGTCCGGACGGAATGTCGGGGAGTCGCGTCATCTCCCTTCCCGGAAACACCGACGGCACCGACGCGTTGGTCTCCATCACCGCGCACAACACCTACGTGCTCTACACCTACTACCAGACGACAGACGCGCAGAAGGACAAGCTGGAGCCGGCCATCAAGAAGGCCGTCGACCTTCAAAGCGCGCTGATCGACCAGTTCCCGGCCACCCCGACCAAGGCTGAACGGGAGGCGCGCAATCAGCCGAAGAAGGTGCTGATGATGGACCAGAACCACATTCTGATCTATGCGTTGCCCTACACCGACCAGGAGATCAAGGACGCAAAGGTCAAGACGCCCAATCCGGGTAACGTCCGGGCCGTCTACGGACCGCGATCGATGTCGTTCTTCTCCTCGGATCCAGCGACCGACTTCCGCCTGCTGAACGAGGTCGGATCGACTGCCAACGCGATGGATAGGGGCACCGTCTACCGGGCGAAGACCCCCGAAGGCGCGAAGAAGATCATGGACACCTTCGAGAATTCCAATCGCGCGCGCGGAATGAAGACTGTGCCCGCACCACGCAACCTGCCTGCAGCACGGTGCATGAGTGAGGTCACCCAGAACATCACTGGCTACTGGTGTGAGGTCAGCTACGGCCGGTACGTGGCCGAACTCGTCGGCACCGATCCCAAGGACGTGTACCAACAGACGGCTGCACAGTACGTGATCCTGACGAAGGCCGACCAGAAGGCGAACTGACCGGTCAGCGGATCGTCACCTGGCGGGTGCGCAGGCCATCTCGTGAGCTGCGCTCGTCGATGGTCAGATCACTTGTGTCAGTGAGTGCTTCGGAGAGCCAGGCGTCGAACTGATCGAGACCGGGGTACCACTCTTCGTGGTGCATCTCGTTGTCGAGGTCGAAGACGGGCACCAACAGTCCGTGTGTACGGAACGAGCCGGCGAACCGCGAGCCCTCACCGAGCGTGAGGTGCCCGGCCGCGTGTAGGCGTGCCAGCGCGTTCATCAGTACGTCCTCGGCTTCTGGTCGCACCCACCGCAGATGTGCGCGATCGCCCGCGTCGACCCACCACGGAGCGCCGACGCCGCTCTTGGGGTGCAGCCTTGCCGTCGGCAGCACTGTGTCGCTGGCGCGTTCGACCATCGGGGCGATCTCTGCGGGCACCTCCGCGCCATCGGGGAACCACCAGGAGAAGTCGTCGTAGACGATGATGTCCAGCGGCGCATCGGCTTTCAGGACGTCGGCGAGTGTGCCGTCGAACTCGGGAGCCGGACCCTCGTACTCGTCGCCGAGCTGCGCGTGTGCGGCCCACGAAATAGACTGGGCGAGAGCTGAGTTCACGTCAGCCGGATCGGGATCGGTCTGTGTTGCCGCGACTCCCTGTGGCGCGGTGCGGAATTCGCGAACCACCGCGGGGATGGCACCGGGCAGGATTGTTGCCAGCAGTACTTCGTTGCGCTCGCCCGGTTGGGGGGCGGGACGGGGCGCGTCGTCGGGCATCACCGACGTGGGTTCGGGCCATGTCGGCCCTGGCTCGATGAGGTCGAGTACCGCTGTCGCGGAACTGACGAACGACCGCAGTGCCACCAGATCGCATTCGGCCGCGAGGCCCGCGAACGGACGGGGTGAGGGCTCGAGTGTCGCTGCGGCGCGGGCCTTTCGCGCGGCAACGCGCTCTGCTCGGTTACTCCCGGGACGCGGACCGGATCCTCGTTTGCTCTTCTTGGCCATGAGTCCACCCTCTCACGTCGGGGGTCAGTCGACGGTCACCAGCCAGTCACGGACCTTGGCCGGCCGGTTGGTGGCGACCCAACGCACACCGAGGTCTGCGCAGAGTTGCACGTCGGCCTGCTCGTCGACCGTCCAGCAGTACGTGACGCGGCCCGCGGCTGCGGCCTTGTCGACGATGTCGGGGTGCATGCGCAGCGTCTCGACCGACGGACCGATTCCGGTCGCACCGACCGCGGTCGCCGCAGAACCGCCCAGGACCCGGGCCGTATCGCCAAGCAGGATCGTCGGCAGCATGGGCGCGTGACGTCGAATCCGCCACACGCCCGCCGACGAGAACGAGATGACGACGGCGCGACTGTGATCGGCCGACGGCGGTGTCGCAACACTGAATTCGTGCAGCATCTCGAGGAGCTTCTGCTCAACGAGGCTCCCGAAACGGACAGGGTGCTTGGTCTCGATGAACAACCGCACGGGACGTCGCCAATCGAGGGTCAACGTGAGCAACTCGCGCAGCGTGAGTACCGACGCGGGCGCGTCGGCGTCGTGCCAGCTGCCGAAGTCGAGCTCACGAAGCTCCGCGAGCGTCATCTCGCTGACCACTCCGGAGCCGTTCGACGTGCGGTCGACGGTCCGGTCGTGGATGCAGACGAGTTGATGGTCGGCGGTGAGCCGGACGTCGCATTCGAGACCGTCGGCGCCCTGGTCGAGCGCCAGCTCATATGCGGCGAGGGTGTGCTCGGGCGCCTGCGACGACGCGCCCCGATGTGCGACGACGGCGGGTTTACCCGACCGCGACACCTTCTCGACGGTGCTCACGCGACCGCCACCCACCGCTTCTTGACGACGGGCTCAACGGCGACGAGGACGTTCGGCAGGTGCCGCGACGCCCAGAACGCGAACGCCGCCGAGACCGCTGCACTGATGGTGATCAACGCGAGGGCGTCGGCGCCGGTCTGGATCGAGCCGGAAGCCAGCGAGACCGTCCAGGTGATCGCCGCCCAGATCGCCAGGGCGTTGACGATCGCCCACGCGACCCAGAGGCGGTCGAGCGCCGCGCGTGTGATGCCGGCGACTCCCCGTTCGCGCCAATTGTCGGCCGCCGCGTTCGCGGCCTCGTGCAGCAGCAGCGGAGCCCCGACCACGTTGACGACCGGGATACCGGCCAAGACGATGATCTGCCAGAGCGGGCGCGGATCGCGGCGTCCGCGGTGTCGGTAGGCGTGTTCGCGCACCGCGATCAGCCACCGCACAGCGGCGACGAGGGCGCCGATGACGGAGATCAGCGCGACGAGTCCGCCGAGGATGACCAGCGCGGCGCTCGCGACGATCAACCACGACGGCAGCGGGGTGCCCCGGTTGATCACCAGCAGGATGTAGCGGAGGAGGTGGACGACGGCCGACGCCGCGAGGGCTCCGGCGCACATCACGAGCGCACTTCGCAGTGTCTCGGACGCGCGCTCGGCAGGAGCGTCGAGCCGATGCTCGTCGATGGGATCGTCGCGTAGTCCCCAGCGCGGCAGGTAGGTGTAGCGAGGGATCAGCCGCGGGCCGCGATATACCTGCTGTCGACGCTGCGGAAACGATTCGGGTGGTCGCCGTGCCACCCAGCGCACGTTGCGGCTGCGGTACATACGAGGCGCCTGCGTCTGTTGTGGACGCGGCAGCGGGGCGGGGCGCGGTGCCACGCGGCGGATGACAGGTGGCCCGGTGGGAGGCCCGGCGGCAGGAGTGGGAGGCCTCTGTGGGCGCGGGACCCGCGCGGCCGCCTGCGTGGACTCGACCACGACGAGGTTGCCGCCGCAGCGCGGGCAGTGTTCACGCCCGTCCCGGTGCGGTGCCTGAATCCGGCACCGCGGACACATGTCGTACATCGTGGCGCCGCTACTTCGCGTCCTGAGGGGGAGCCGTGCCGCCGTCTCCGGAGTCACCCGGTCCCGTCTGCACCGGCTTGCTGTTCTCGATCCACGCGAGCATCCCGCCGCGCACGCACGAGCCGTCGATTCCCGCCTGCTCGAGGTACTGCAGGACACGCATCGAGCGTCCACTGGAATGGCAGATGACGAGGAGTTCAGAGTCCAGGTCGATCTCGTCCAATCGGCCGGGGATCTCGCCAAGCGGAATGTGCAGTGCACCCCGGACATGGCCCGCGTTCCATTCGTCGTCCTCGCGCACGTCGAGGAGGACACGGCCGGGCTGATCGGTGAAATCGTCCGGCAACTCGGTCACCGGTACCTGTGGAATGTCGCCCATGCTCACGTTCCCATGTTGGCACATCACGCGGACGCGGAACTGCCACCTCGCGTGAACTCGATGACCCCGCGTCGTGAGGACTCGATGCTCTTCTCGACATGGTCGATCAGGTAATGGACGCGCGATTTGACAGTGCCGGGCCTCGCGGACGTCATCCACACCTGATTATGTATGTCTACATAACGCTATCCACATGGGGGTTTGACAAGCGTCGCTTGAGGCAACTCGCGTGAGTATCAACCTGTGAATGAGGCTGTGAAAATGTGGACAACTTGAGCGAGAGTGCCCGCAACGTGTGATCCGGGTCACTGATACGCAGGTCAGCCAGCATATTCTGTTCACGACAGTGAAGTTGTCGCCGCTGTTGCGAAGGACTCAGTCGAAATCACAAGGACTGTGGATAACGTGGGGACAACTGTGGACGAGTTGCTCAGCGAAAGTCGATCCGCTGGGTTTTCTCCACAGCGGACAGAACTCCCGAGACGACGGCATCGGTGAGCGCCGCAGCGCCCGACGGTCCGTTGAGCAATCGAGCGAGGATCGGCTTCGGAGCGGAAATCACCGTGATCTCGACGTCGGGGTAGCGTTCGGCAACCACCGACCGCATCACTCCGATGCCGTCGACGAGTCCGACATCGCGGGCCTTCGCGCCGATCCAGATGTCGCCGTTGAACAACTCCTCGTCGGTGCCGGCGAGTTTCTTTCCACGGCGCTGCTTGACCCACGCGATGAACGCCTGGTGCAGTTCGGACTGCATTCCCTTGAGCCATTCGACGTCGTCGGCGTTCTCGGGTGAGAAGGCGTCGAGGCGGGCTTTGTTGTCGCCCGCGGTGTAGAGCCGACGCTGCACCCCGAGCCGGTCGAGTACCTCGTTGAAGCCGAAGCCCGATGAGACGACTCCGATCGAACCGACGAGCGAGGTGTGCGCAGCGAAGATCTCGTCGGCCGCGCACGCGATCCAGTAGCCACCCGACGCCGCGATGTCCTCGCAGAACGCCAGAACCGGTACGCCCTTCTCCGACGAGAGCTGCCTGATGCGCTCGGCGATGTACTCCGACTGCGCGGGTGACCCGCCCGGTGAGTTGATGACGACCACGACCGCCTTGACGTGCTCTGTCTCGAAGGCGCGCTTGAGCATCGGTTCGACCGAGTCGATGGTCATCCCGCGACCCGCCCCGACGTGCCCGATGACGCCATCGAGGCGCACCACCGCAACCTTGTCTGCGCGGGATTTCTGGAACTTCTTGACGATCTCGCCGAGGGGCCCGTTCATTGGATCGAGTCTAGTGCGCGAGTCCGACACATCCCGACACGACGCTGGTCTCGACCGTAGACTCGGGAGCCGTGGACATCCGGTGGCTCACGGCGTTTCTGGATTTTCCTGCCGACCAGTTCGGCGACGAGGTCACGTTCTGGCGTGCGATCGCCGGCAGTACGGTGTCACCGCCACGCGGCGACCACCGCGAATTCGCAACTCTCGAACCGTTCAGTGGCGATCCGCACCTCCGTGTGCAACGGGTCGGGTCGGGTCCGGGCGGCGTACACCTCGACCTCCACGTCGACGACCCGAGGACGTCGGCGCTCGAGGCCGTCGAACTCGGCGCACACATCCGCGACGATCTGGGCGAATTCCTCGTCCTCGAATCCCCCGCGGGATTCGCCTTCTGCCTCGTCGATTGGACGGGCGAGTCGTCGAGGTCGCGACCCATTCGGTGGCCCGACGACACGATCAGCATCATCGACCAGGTGAGCATCGACGTGCCCGCGAGCCTGTTCGATCACGAACTCACCTTCTGGGCGCAGCTCACCGGCCAATCGACGCAGGCCACCTCACAGCCCGAACTCGTTCGCCTACAACGTGATCCGCGCCTCGCCGTCGGAATCCTGCTGCAGCGAATCGACTCCGCCGGTCCGACGTCGGCCACCGGGCACGTCGATCTGGCAGCGAACTCGGTTCAGCAGGAGGTGGCTCGCCACGAGGACTGGGGTGCGCGAGTCGTCGAACGTCTCGACAACTGGACCGTGATGGCTGATCCCGTCGGGCGGCCGTACTGCATCACGTCGCGCAATCCGCGTACCGGCGACTGAACTGCCCGCAGGAACCAATCGCGTAGCGGGACTGACAGGGCGCCGGTAGGTCAGCGGCTCGCCCGGAACTCCCGGAGACGCTCGATCTCGGAGTCGAGTTCCGCGCGCTGCGCCCGGGTCGGTTCGGCGAACAACTCGACGTCGACGTCGGGTCCGGCGCCAGGGCGCCACGTCCCGGCGAGCCGGCCGTCGACGAGCACAAACCCCGGCGAGCGACCGTTGGGCGTGAGAGTGCGTTGGTACGCGGCGTCGTCGGCGATCCGGTAGCGGTCGGCCTGGGCGACGAGGATGTGGTCGAAGGGCGCGATCAGCCGCACCGGCGCAGGCTCGTCGGGGTCGGCGAGTGCGAGGCCGTCGAGGTCGAAGAGGACCTCACCCGACGGCCCCTCCAACTCCACCAATTCCCAATCGGCGGCCATCTCGTCGAGCAGTGGGCGTAGGCGCGTGAGTCCCGACCACGTCGCGATCGCCTTGGGCGAGGCTGGACCGAAGCCGCGAAGGTACAGGCGTATCAACTCTTTTCGAGCGTCGTCGCCGACGAGGGCCGGTTCACCGGGGCCGATCCAGTCGTCGAGGAGTTGGTAGGTGGGTGCGCCGCTGCCCTTCCACAGTCCGCGCGGGGGCACCTGGACGAGCGGCAGTCCACACCGCGCATGGGCGGCGAGTGCAGCGGGGTCTTCGTCCGGATGCCGTTGCGCCAAGGCGCTTTTCAGGTCGGCGCCGCTGAGCGCTCGCCCACGAAGTAGTTCTGCTGCGTCGGCGTGGACCGCCTCGGGCGTTGACGAGACGAGCGCGTGGCTTCGGTTCGCCCGCACTCCGGCGTCGATCGCCTCCTGCGCCAGCGCACGAATCCACCGCGCGTCGAGGCCGTCGAGTAAGAAGACGGTGCTGCGCAGCAGCGCGATCCGAACCACCTCGCGGTCGGTGAGCAACGCGTCGAGTTCATCGGGACGAGAATCGTCGATCCGCGACGCGAGCGCATAGAAGGCGCTCGAGGGATCCTGCGACTGGATCCCGACGATGCGGTCAATGACCTCGATGGCATCCTCGTCGACTCTGGTCAACAGATGCTGACGCGAGAGCAGTGTCCGATTGGCCTGCCTCGGCGTGATTTGAGTCATAGCGTGAAGTGTGTCTATTATTCTGGCTAATCGCACATCGCTGTGATGCCAGTCACTATTCTTGGTCCGGGTAGTGCGCAGCCGGCAACACGCAGTCAACAACGACCGCCGACAACTCGGGACGAGGTTTTCATGGCCGTCAACGCTTCGGGACAACCACGAGTGGCGTCGACGCGTCGCGGCGTTCCGAACGCGGTCTACAACGTCCGGCAGTCGTGCGTCACCATTGGACTCAGCGTCGTCGCGTTGCTGGTACTTCTCTTCGCACTGATTCTCTACTGACCTAAACCCATTGGGGTGCAACCCTTCTCGTTAGCATTCGGCTTACATGCAGCTTCGTGAACTTCAACTCGACTTGAAGTTAGTTGGGTCGTGTTTGTTGCATTCCCCCACTGTCTGGGGAAGGCTGGAACTACCCGCGCGAGCGTCCACAACACTCAGGAATGGCCCCGCGCGAGACCAAGAGCAGTAGCCGAAGCAGTGCCCGACGGTATGAGTGCTCGCAGGTTGAGCACAGACTCGACGGTTAGAGCAGAGAGAGGAAACCCGTGGCTGAATACACCTTGCCGGATCTTCCATACGACTACGCGGCACTCGAGCCGCACATCTCCGGCAGGATCATGGAGCTCCACCACGACAAGCACCACGCGACCTATGTGAAGGGCGCCAACGACACCCTCGCCAAGCTGGCCGAGGCTCGTGAGGACGGCAGCATCGCCGGAAAGGTCTACGGACTCTCGGCGACCCTCGCCTTCCACCTCGGTGGTCACACCAACCACTCCATCTTCTGGAAGAACCTGTCGCCCAACGGTGGCGACAAGCCGGAAGGCGACCTTGCCGCCGCGATCGACCAGCAGTTCGGCAGCTTCGACAAGTTCCAGGCGCACTTCACCGCCGCTGCCACCACGCTGCAGGGTTCGGGCTGGGCGATCCTGGGTTACGACACCATCGCAGGCAACCTGGTGATCCTGCAGCTCACCGATCAGAGCGGCAACATCCCCGCCGCGATCATCCCGATCGTGCTGCTCGACATGTGGGAGCACGCCTTCTACCTCGACTACCAGAACGTCAAGCCTGACTACGTCAAGGCTTGGTGGAACGTCGTGAACTGGGCCGACGCCGCTGAGCGTTTCGCCACCGCGACGAAGCAGGGACCCGGCCTGGTCGTCCCGGCCTGATGTAGCGGGTACACCACGCGCGAACCACACGCGGCGGCCACCTTCCGGTGGCCGCCGCGTCGCGTTGCGGGTGGGCCGCCTGCCGAGCTCCCCCGCCGGTCGAGCCGCCCCACGACAGTGGTTTCGACTCGGGTGCTCGCTACGCTCACGCCCGCTCAACCAGCGGAAACTGGCTCGATCAGCGGGACCTCGGCTCGACCGGCGGGTGGTCTCGACACGCTCGACCTTCAGAAACCCGCCTACAGCACGGCCGAGAGCGTGATCGCGGCGGCGCAGACCAAGGCCAGCAGCGCGAGCGCGATCACGTCCCGCCGTTGCGGGCCGGCGGTCGTCGCGGTGAGTCGGCCGGTGCCGCCGCGGGCGGTGATCGCCTCCGACATCTCCGAACTTCGACGCAGCGCCGACGACATCGCCGCTGTGACCATGTCCATGATCCCCATCTCGGCGGACGGGTGATCCGACCGCCCCGACGTCGGCCGCAGGCGGTGGACGGCGACGAGTAGTCGGATCTCCTCGATCAGCAGCGGCAGGCCGCGAAGGCACAGGGCGATGCACACGGCCCACTCGTCGACCGGCATCCTCAGCTTCCGCAACGGCCACATCAGTCGCGAGAGTGCAGGCGCGACCTCGGCCATCGGGGTTGTCCAGATGACCAGGATGGAACTCGCGACCAGCACCAGACCCAGCGCGGTGGCACGAAGGAACAGGATGATCGCCTCGAGGCCGAACGACGCGTTGACCGCAGCGCCGATGGCGATCAGTCCCCAGAACCACCAGGGCGGACGGGGAAGCGCTCCGACCGGGATTCCGGCGATGATGGCGGTGACGAGCATGACCCCCGCGACGAGCCCCAACGACGGCCAGGTCGGCAGCACCACGGTCATCAGACCCAGCACGAACACACCAATCAGCTTGGTGCCCGCCCACAATCGGTGAATCGGAGAGTCGCCGGGCACCTGCCGCAGCGGGACGGTCCGCATGCTCATGGCATCCCCCGTTGTGTCGTGTCTGGCCGTTGCGTCGTGTCCGGACCTGTCGAGCTGTATCCGGGCGCCGCGTCGGGCACCAGCGTTCCGTCGGCCAGGCGCACGCGTCGGGTACACAGTTGGCCCAGCGAGGCGAAATCGTGAGAGATGATCACGATGGTCATACCCTCGGCGCGCAGTTTCGCCAGCAGTGCCACCACGTCGTCGCGCGCCACCGGATCGAGGCCTGCGAGCGGTTCGTCGAGGATCATCACCTGCGGTGCCCGCGCGATCAATCCGGCCAGCACGACGCGTCGCATCTGCCCACCGCTGAGTGCGTCGACCCGACGAATCGCCATCGTCCGCGGGAGTCCGACCGATTCGAGCGTGTGCGCGACCTCGGTCGTGCCGATCTTGAGACCGCCGACCGCCATGATGTCGTCGCCGACGTTCTGCTTCTGCAACTGCAGGCGCGCATGTTGGAAGGCCAACCCGACCTCGCCGACGTGTTTGCTCACCGGCTCACCCTGCCCCGGCCGTTCCGGGAGGTAGAGCAGGCAACTACCCTCGGTCGGCTCGATGAGTCCGGCCATGATCCACGCGAGAGTTGTTTTGCCGGAACCGTTTCCGCCGACGATCAACAACCCCTCGCCCCGATGCACCGTCAGGTTCACATCGTGGAGTGCATCCACCTCCCACGGCGATCCGCGCAAATACGTGTATCCGACGCCGTTCAGCGAGAGCACCGGTTCGCTCGTCGGCTCCGGTCCCGAGCCCACCTCACCGCTCGACACCTCATGCCACGACGCGTCGAGTTCGAACTTCGTGGCGGCCCCCGCCTCGGCCTCGTGCAGCTCCGACAACCAGTCCGGGCGGTACGGCACGATACGACCGGCGACGAGGTGCACGACCCGATCCGCCGCGACGGCCTCCAGCGCCCTGTGCGTGATCATCACGACGGCGATGCCGCGAGTGCGCGGAAGGTCGCGGAGTACCTCGAGGAGTTCGGCGCGACCGGCAGGGTCGACCATCGACGTCACCTCGTCGGCGATGAGCAGCGCGGGATCTCGAGCGAGAGCAGCCGCGATCGACAGCCGCTGCTGCTGACCACCGGAGAGGTCGGACGTCTCGCGGTTGCCAAGGCCTGCCAGGCCCACCTCGGCCAGCAAGCCGTCGACGTCGACCTCGGTTCCTTCCGGGAGCCCCCAGACGACATCGTCGGCGACGCGCGCGCCGAGCATCTGTGTCTCGGGTCGCTGCAGCACCATGGCTGTGCCGCCGTGCCTGCCCAGTCCCGCGGCGCCGGGTCGGTGCACCGCTCCGCTCGTCGGACGCCTGCCCGCCAGGATCTTCGACAGTGTCGACTTTCCCGAGCCGTTTGCTCCGACGACGGCGATGAACTCGCCCGGTTCGATCCGGAGGTCGATGTCGGAGAGGATCTCGGGTCCGCCCGGCTGGTAGGAGAATCCCACGTGATCGAGCTCGAGGGGCAGCGGCGCCACCGGCCGATCGTCGTCACCGGCGTCGTCGAGCGTGTCTTCGCTGGGGATGTCGGCGAGCCGATCGATCACCGCACCCAGAATCCACCAGGCCACCACCATCGTGATGAAGGTTCCCGCGGCGCCCATCACCCAGATCCACACCCACCAGTACTGCTCGATGCTGTCGCGTAGCCCGTTGATGCCGTCGGCCAACGACTGCGCCGACGGCACCTTCTCAATCCAGTTGGCGAGTCCACCGATGGTGTTCGTCGTCGCTTTGATCACCAGCTCGCGCAGCGGCACCAGGATGAGCAGCACCACAACCGACACCCCACCGATCAGAGGAGCCGCGATCGCCGACACCCCCAATAGCGTCGGCCATCCACGACCACGACGTTTGATCTCGCCGACGACACCTCCGACGACCGCAGCGGCCAGCAGTGACGTGGCGGCCCTGGTCCCGGCCATCGCGAAGCTCACGGCCGCGGTCGAAACGGTCGCCGCAACCATCGCGCGGGGCCGCGTACGGGCCCCGATCAGCGCGAGCGGAACGGGCGCGAGCACACGAACAGCGCTGGCCAGCGGGATGACCGATCCGATGACGACCGCGGCGACAGCGAGTCCACCGAAGATCGCGATCCAGGCGATCTCGAGCGGACGCAATGCGCCGCGAGTCTTCGCGCCGGGCATTTCGGACGGTGAGTGCACGTATCCATAGTGCCTGGTGACCCCGACCACGCCAGGGCCGCACCTGTCGTTACACCGTGTAAACGAAGCGTCACAACACGGCGCTTCGACTGGACGACGACCCGCAACGGGTGGATTCTCATCTCACGAACAGGGAGGTCAGAACATGCAGTCCTCTGTCCCGATCGGGCTCACACCGGTTCAACAACACGGGCATCTCAACGGAATCCTCATCTCCGGACGCTGGCCGGAATCGACACTCGAGTGGACCCAGACCCTCGTCGCCTCGGTGCGGATCGCGTGCCGCCCCGGCTTCCTACCGACTACGACGATCTTCCGCGTCGTCGAAGAACATCCCAATGACCTCGACGAACCCGCCGTCGGCATGATGGTGGCGATCGGGAACGTCGTCGACGACAGCTTCGTCGAAGCCGGCCGCTTCGACAGCAATCCACCCGCATTGGTGATGCTTCATCCACCGTCGCGCACCCGTCCGTCGCTTCCCGAATGCGCCGACGTCGCGTCCGGGTGTGTGTTGCTTCCCGGATTGCCGGAACTCGGTCTCGAGCACCGCGCCGGGTGGGCAGAAGCAGAAGCCGACGGCACGGTGGTCAACCTGCGCAACAAGGTCGGAATCGACCCCAACGCCGACCCCGACACCGCCGTCCTGGCCATGCTCCTCGTCGCCTGAGAGTGTCCGAAGCCTCGTTTCACGGGTGCCCGAACTTCGATTTTTGTGCCCCCTACCTGCACGAATATGGGTTTGCGATCTGTTGCAATCGCGTGTGAGGTCTGGCTAACCTCGACATCGTGATTGCTGCCCTCCTGTTGAGCTTCGGCGTGATCTTTGTCGCCGAGCTCGGCGACAAGTCGCAGCTGATGGCCATGACCTACGCGTTGCGTTACAAGTGGTGGATCGTTCTGCTCGCGATCACCGCGGCCACGACCGCGGTCCACGCTGTTTCCGTCTTCTTCGGCCATTTCCTCGGTTTGTCGATCCCGTCGAATGTCATGTCCATCGTCGCGGGCATCGCGATGTTGATCTTCGGCCTATGGACGCTTCGCGGCGACAGCCTCGACGACGCCGAGCAGGGCAAGGCCGACCGCGTCGGCAAGTCGGTGTTCTTCGCGGTGATGTCGTCGTTCTTCCTCGCCGAGCTCGGCGACAAGACGATGCTCGCCACCATCACGCTCTCAGCGCACAGCAACTGGCTCGGCGTGTGGATCGGTTCGACGATCGGCATGGTCGCCGCCGACGCCCTGGCCATCGCCATCGGCGCTCTCCTCGGCAAGCACCTACCCGAGCGGACCATCGCGATCGGCGCGTCCGTGCTCTTCTTCGCGTTCGCAGCGTGGTTGCTGTTCGAGGGTCTGCGCGACTCGTCGTCGGTCACGGTCATCGCGACACTGTCGGCGGTGGTGGTCCTCGCCGGTGTCGGGTCGTACTACATCCATCGGGTCCACCGCGCGGCAGCACTGGCCGCAACGGCACCCGCCGCCGAGCCCGCTCATAGCGGACATGCGTCTGACCAGCAGTGATCCCGCAGAGCCGGTAGTTTCCCGAGCGATCGGTCGGTTTTGGTAGGGGTTCCTACTTTCTGTGCTGAGTCCACCATTTATGGTGAGGCAGACCAGCTACCGAACGAAAGGCTCTCCCGATGGACATCTCCGGCTCTTCTGTACTCGTCACCGGCGCCGCATCCGGACTCGGAGCCGCGACCGCCGCGCGGTTCGCCGCCGCGGGTGTGCAGGTCTTCGGCCTTGATCTACAGCCGTCGATCGACAAGGCCGAGCCGACCGATGGCATCACCCTCATCCCCACCGACGTCACCGACGAAGCACAGGTGCAGGCGGCCATTGACACCATCGCCGAGGCCGGCGCGCCACTACGTGTTGCGGTCAACTGCGCGGGAGTCGGTTGGGCGTCGCGCATCCTGACCAAGGAGGGTCCGCACGATCTGGATCTCTTCCGCAAGATCATCGATATCAACCTCGTCGGCACGTTCAATGTCATGCGGCTCGCTGCCAATCAGATGAAGGACGAATCGACCGTTGACGACGACGGAACGCGCGGCGTCATCGTGAACACCGCGTCGGTGGCAGCATTCGAAGGCCAGATCGGTCAGATCGCCTATGCGGCGTCGAAGGGTGGCGTTCACGCAATGACGATCTCGGCCGCGCGCGACCTCGCACGCGTCGGGATTCGCGTCTGCACGATCGCTCCGGGAACGATCAGCACGCCGATGCTCGCGGGCATCACCCCCGAGTTCCAGAAGACGCTGGCCGAGGCCATTCCGTTCCCGCACCGCCTCGGCGAACCAGCGGAGTACGCACAGCTCGCGGAGTTCATCGTCGAGCACAACTACCTCAACGGCGAGACCATCAGGATGGACGGCGCACTGCGCATGGCGCCCCGCTGAGCTAGATGGCCGCCCTGCGCGGGGTCAGTCGCGAGCCTGGACCCCGCGCATGGTCGTCGGCACCTCGTGGCCGGGATCGACGTACGCGTCAACGTCCTCGGCCGCATCGGGATCCTCGCGCGCAGAATCCTCGACCACGAACCGTGACAGTCGGATGAGGGGTGCGGCCTCGGCGTCGAGTCCCGTGCCGTCTGCGGGGACCATCGGGCGCACCGGCCCCGACGCTCCGCCTTCGTCGCGGTAGGCCTCGACGGCGTCGCGCAGCATCGCGACCTTCACCTCGTCGTCGACGTCGTCGAACTCCTCGGGGACCAGCGGGCTCAACTGTGTCAGTGAGTCCCTGATCTCGACGACCTCACGGTGCAGGCGTTGTGTCGGCGATCTGCCCGCCTCCGGGAGCACCACCTCGGGGATTGCGCTCGTCAGGAGGCTCCACAACGGTTCGAGGGCGGCGGCGGCACGCCGATGGCGACGTCGTGCGGCCAGCTCGGTCCACCGCGAGTGCAGCATCGGAAAGCTGATGCCCACGAGAAATGCGACGATGCCGACGATGTCGAGGGTTCGCACCGCGATCAGCGAATTGACCGCGCCGATGAGGCCGCTCGCACTTCCGAGCACCGCGAGGACCTGCAGGACCGACGCAAAAGCGAGCAAGCCGAAGCCCGCGAGGAGCAGGCCGAGCGAGAACCGCAGGTACCCCTCCGACACGCGATAGAACTTGAACACACTGCGCACGCACGCACCGAATCCGTACGCGAGATACGCGCTGGCGATGATGTAGAAGAGCGCAAATCCCCAGTTCTTGAAGCTCCACTCGCTGACCGACGACGTCCGCAGCGAGTCCGGGGTGAACACCAGCGCAACCTGCAGACCGATCAATGCGACGACCAGCGGGAAGGCCTCGTGACCGGCACGCCGCTCGCGAGTGGCACGAGCGGTGGGAAAGAAGAACACGATGACCAACGCCGCCACGCCGAGTGCGAGCAACGCGTAGTACAGCCAGCGCGAACTGCCCACATAGACGTGCTCGTCGAGGAAGTGTGCGCTCGTCCTGGTGCTGACCACGAAGGCCAAAGTCAGCGCGGAGATCGCCACCGTCATCGCGATGGCCTGCAGGCCCCCGCTACCGCGCCTGATCTTGTCCAGACGCCAACACAGCGCAAGCACGAAGGCGACGAGCGCGACCAGATTGATGATGTCGGTCATCTGTAGTCACCTCACAGCCAGCCTTTATGACCCCCAAGGAGCCGCTGCAGGCCCCGCACTTCCTTATTGTCGGCCGTCGTCCCGACGCTGTTACCCGCCGACTGTGCCCACGTCAGAATCATAGAAGCCAGCGTCTCGGCTTCCCACTCGCGGTCGTCGGAGTAGCACGTTCGACGCAGCGCGGCGTCGGACTCGTCTCCGGAAGCCGCCGGTGGGCCGGTCAGCGATGCCTCGCCGAGCATCTGGTGACCTGCGATGAGATGACCGAACTCGTGCACGATGATCTGATCTCTGTGCAACTGCGACGTGTTCTCCTGATAGAAGAAGTAGTCGGCATCTTTGGCCGCCAACCAGACACCATTGGGCATCCCCGCGGGCAGCGCGTACGGCAGCGGCCGGATCGGACGTCCACGCCGCTCGCCGTACCGCTCGCAGAGCTGGACGACGTCGAGCGGTAGGTCGAGGTCGAGGCCGTCGAGTGACCGACGAACAAGCGCCCACAGCGACCGCTGGCTGCGGCGCGAACCCTCGTCGACCGACTTGTTCGACGTCACGATGTCGCGGGGACCGCAGTATCAGTCGTCGTTGGACAAGCCGACGACGCGCAGGCGCGCCTCGATGGCGTCGACCTCGTCTTCGGTGAGACCGGCAGCGACGACGTCGGGCGGGTCCTTGGGCAGCCCCTGCTGCTCGCGCAGCACCTTGATCAGCTCGTTGACCACGGTCACCGAATCGCTCGACAGTCCGGCCAACCGGAATGCCGCGAGCTGGACGTCAGTGTCGGCCTGAAGCCGCATCAGATCAATCTCGTCGCGCGTACGCTGCGCTGCGCGATCTTCCAGGAAGTAGTGGACATCCACCCCGAAAGCCGCAGCGATTCCCTCGACCGTCCGAAACGACGGCGACTTGGCCTTACCCGAACGAAGCTGACTGAGGTACGACTCGCCCAGCCTGAATCCGCGCTCCGTACTCCGAGCTGCGATCGCTTTGGCGCTGTACGCGCGTCCGTTGGGTCCTGGGACCGTACGAAACAGCTCTTCGAGCCGTCGAGCAAATAAACCCGGATCGACGGACGTGGAGCGTTCGTCGGACCCACCCCTACCGGCGTCACCCATGGGGTTATCCGTCCCTTGTGAAGTCATTCAACTCTCCGAAAGCCGACATTTGAACTTGCAAACATTAAAAGCCCGACACGCATCCCCAATGCAACGATGGGCATGCTAGACGCACAGCGTTCCCCCACGTGCGAGCTGGCAACCAGCCACAACGCCAACACCTTACGGCCTTGTGGCATTATTCACAGTTTGATCACGAACACCTCCCCGCGGGTGAACATTTCATCTCGATCTGATTACAGGATCAAGCGTTATGCGGACCAGGGTACCGTTTACTCGGCCGATCACGACAGAAAACGGACAGGAGCGCAGTATGACGCATCGCGTCAGCAGCAACCGCCGCCCGAAGCGGTCGCGCATCCCTGCGTTGATTCTCGCACTGTCTGCGGTCCTTCTCTTGTCCATCGGCAGCGGCATCGGTTGGGCCGACGAACCCGACGACACGGGGTCCCGAAACGGCGGTTCCGACCACTCCAGCTCGCACCACGGCGGTGATCACGGCGGCAGTGATCACGGGGGCGGCGGGGGGCACGGTTCGGGCCACCATCACACCCACACCCCGACTCCACCGACGCCGACACCACCGACCACGGTCGACCCCACGGGCGGCGAGACCTCGACCGGCGAGAATCCGTCGACGACCGAAGGCGGGCCCACAACGCCGTCAGCCCCCGGAACCACGACTGACCCGAGCACCACGACTGGCCCAAGCACCCCGACCAAGCCCTCGACAACCACCACTGCCCACGCCGGCGCAGGTCAGGGCGGCAATCCGCCGCCCAACCCACCCGCGGGCCCCGGACAGCCGAATCCAGGACCGTCGAATCCCGGTCCCAACCACAGCGCACCCGGGCCGGCCGCGCAACCGCCCGCGGCCGCGTTCGCGGTCCCGCTGGCCGCACTACCTGCCGCAGCACCACCGGCAGGGCCCGCGCAGCCCCAGAATCCCTCGACCGGCGGCGGATCGTCGTCGAACAGTTCGCAGGCGGGCAGCAGCTCGGGCACACAGCGCGATGGTGCGCCGTCGAATAATGGCAGCGGCTCCGCTGCGGCCGCCGCGCAGGC
>NZ_DLSO01000196.1:0-458 GCF_002500165.1 Gordonia sp. UBA7860
CGGCATATGTCGCGGCGATGCGCGCACTGTGGACCGATGAAATCGCTTCCGTTGACTCCGAGTTCGTGTCCTTCCGGGGTGTGCGCGTCAACCCGAAGCCGACGCAACGTCACCTGCCGATCATCCTCGGCGGCAACAGCGATCGTGCGTTGACGCGCGTCGCCGAATGGGCCGACGGCTGGTACGGCTTCAACGTCGACGGACTCGATGAGGTGGCCGATCGTATGGCGACGCTGCGGGCGCAGTGCGCCGAGCGTGGCCGCTCGGCGGACGACCTTTATATCGCCGTCGCACTCCGGTCACCGTCGAACGCTGATCTCGGTGCGCTCGAGGATCTCGGTGTCAGCGAGCTCGTCATCGTCGATTCGCCACCCGATGAGGCCGACGCCGTCGAAGAATGGACAGCGACGCTTGCGCAACGATGGTTGGAGCGCTGAGGGGCAAGCCAGATCAGATGT
>NZ_DLSO01000196.1:589-2716 GCF_002500165.1 Gordonia sp. UBA7860
AGCCAGATCAGATGTCACCTATCGATGCAGCAGTCCCGGCGCCTCCTCTTCTGGGTGACTGGCTGATAAGACCAGTCTGCGAGGTGACTCGGCACCGCGGCAGGACCGAAACGATCCTAGGAAAGATCATTCCTAGGAACATCGAGTCACGAAACGACATAGGCTCGTTCAGGTCGACGAGGCCCATGGATTCGACGAGGTAGTGGCTGATACACCCTGCGCAGGATGATCGCGATAGAAGGCCAGGTGGGCGCGTGCGGCCGCCTCCCAGGTCAGTGATCTCGCAAGAGACCTGCCGTGATGTGCACGCTGTGCGTCTGGGGTTCTCGCGGCGAGGATTCCGTCCGCGAGGGAGCCCGCGCTCTCCGCGTACATGACTGTGTCCCCGAAGACCTCGCGCAGGATGGGCAGTTCACGCGCCACGACGGGGCGAGCGGCGGCGAGTGCCTCCATTGCTGCGAGTCCGAACCCTTCCTTGGTGGAGGGGAAGGCGAAGACTTCCGACGCAGCCACCAGTGACGGCAGCTGGTCGTCGTCAACCGGGCCGAGGACCGTCGGCTGTAGTCCGAGTTCGGTTTGGCGGCAGTCGAATTCGCTCCGGTAGTCGCGATAGTCGAAGAGGGTCTCGCCTCCGGCGAACACCAGACCGAGGTCGGGGTCGGTGTCGCGCACGAGCGCATAAGCGTCGAGCAGGTCGATGCTGCCCTTGCGTGGTTCGATGCCTCCGACCGCGAGTACGTACCGTCCCAGTCGATTCCGCCAACCCTCGCGACGCGCGATGGCCTCCGGAGTGTTCGACGCAGCATCGTGGAATCGGGCGAAGTCGACGCCGTTCGGAATCACGGTGGGGGACAGGCCCCATCCGGCTCGCACCTCGTCCGCGACACCACGCGACACGCATATCCGTGCATACGGTGCGACCACAGCCTTTTCGTGGCACTCCGCCAGGATCGGGGTGGTGAACTGATCGAGATGATGAATCGTCCGGATGCAGTGGCCGACAGCGTTCGCGCTGATGCAGTCCTGTGCATGGACGATATCGTATTCGTCGGCCGTGAACGCGGCGCGCAACGAATCGATCGACCGTACTATCCGTTCGGTGATCGACTCGTCATCCCGGTTCTCGAAAGGAACAAGACGTTGGTGCACAAAGGGATCGACGGTCCGGAAGAATCCCTGATCGCCGCCACGCGCCAGACTCCAGACGGTCACCTCCGCGCCGAGTCGGCCAAGTGCCTCGGCCAGGTTCAGGGTGTGCACCACCCCGCCACGTGGCTTGGTCGAGTAGGTGATCAGCGCAATGCGCACTATTCCTCCGTTGCCGATTCGCTTACCCGGTACACGTCCGGACGTAGTTCTGCGAGATGATCGAGAACCCTACGCGCACGCGAAATCTCGGCATCGACGTTGACACTCACCTGTGCCATGCCGCCCTTCGATCGCGTCGTCGCCAGGATCTCACCACCCGGCCCGACCACCTTCGCCTGGCCGAGGAACCGGAGTGATCCGGTGACCCCGGTGAGATTCGACGAGACAACGAAGACCTGGTTCTCGGCGGCGCGGGCGCAGTCGTACAGGTCGAAAAGCCGTGACTGCCGGTCGGCAGGCAAGCGTGCGGCACGGTCGGTCACGCTTGCGGGCCACGCAGACAGCGCAGCGATGACGCGTGCGCCGTCGAGAGCAAGTGTTCTGGCCGATTCGGGAAAGGTCTTGTCGTAGTCGATGAGCATGCCCAGTCGCCCGACCGGGGTATCGAACGCGTGGAAGGAGTCGCCTGCGGAATAGGCCTCGCTCTCGCCTGCAGGCTGATGAACCTTGCGGTGACGACCGAGGATTCCGTCACCCGACACACAGACCGCAGTGTTGAACCTGCGGTCTGCATCGGCCTCCGTATAGCCGATGCAGACTGTCATGTCGCCTGCCGCAGCGATGATCGCCGCCAACTCGGGTCCGTCCGGGTCGAGTGCCGGTGGTAGCTCGTAGTGATCGGGCGCGCGCAGATCGCCGATGTACCCGCCGATCGACGCGTCGGGAAAGACGAGAAGATCGACGTTGTCGCGCGCTGCGACCTCGATGATGCCGAGCGCCTTGGACAGTCCCCGTTCGACGTCGCGTCCGAAGTGCGCG
>NZ_DLSO01000027.1:0-251 GCF_002500165.1 Gordonia sp. UBA7860
ATCACGAACCGCGCATCCGCGGGTGGTACCGTGCCAGGCTCGGGAATCATTGCCGCACAGTCACTGCCAGCGCACATGCAGTCGAACCGGGTGCCCGACAACAAGGCGAACATCGCATCCGAGGCACGTTGCTGACGCGTTCGCCCGTCCCCCACACACACCGCATCCGCCAACCGGCGCACGGCTGCGACCGCGATCTGCACGTTCTCTGCCGACATCACCTCGGTCAGCTCGCCGACCCCGTCACCACA
>NZ_DLSO01000027.1:433-41344 GCF_002500165.1 Gordonia sp. UBA7860
CTCGCCGACCCCGTCACCACAGTTATCGGTGAACACACCCCGTCTATCCAACGCACGCTCACGTCGTTCCCGCACCGCATCCGGATCCTGGCGAAACACAATGCGATCCACCATGTCCCGCAACCGCGGCCGCTTCCACGACCCCCGTCGTGTATGCAACGTCTCGGCGATCTGCGAATCGACAGCCGCCACCACCTCCGACGCAGTACCCGGACCGCGCACCAGATCGGTGCGAGAGATGATCAGCCGCGCCTGCTCGACTGACAGAATCCCCTCTCGCAAGCACCCGAACACCTGCGGCAGGTCATCACGCAACACGATCGCTTCGTCAATCATTCGTTCCGCCTGTGGACGCGACACCGCGAACACGCCCGACACCCGCGCCGCCGCATCAGCGAAACCGTCGACAATCGACCCGCCCGAGGGTCCGGGCTGGACCACCAACCGGTCGTAAATCACCCCTATCGACTGAAATCGCGCCCACCCCAGAAATGCTTCGCCACTTCCAATTCGGGTCAACCCGTCGAGCACATCGACCGTCTCGGACTCACTGGGCACCATCGGATCGACACCACCCAGCAAACCCATCGGTAGGTCGGTCGACCAGTCCAACACAGTGCTGCCGGGGGTCGCCCCGTCATCAGCAGGCAAACCCGATCCCACCCCATCACTGTCTGAATCCTCCTCGCCCGCAACAGACTCCGCACCCGAATCCACCGACTCGATCGACACCTGAACACCCCCTCTCGACACCCTGATCGAACATGTGTACCCATAGTACGACTCACCACCGACAAGAGGTCTCGACATGGGTCCGGCCATTCCGACACGCCGGGGTGCCGTCAGTTCAAATGTCGCTGGGCACTTCGCCGCAAATGTCAGAGTCGTGCTACATAATCACTGCGCAGAGTCACCAAAAGCAGAATCCACGATGCACTGAGCAGTCACGTCAGGCTGCCGCGTCACCTCACCACTGGAGTGCACATTGAAGTTGTCCGCCTGTGTCGTCGCCTTCTCCGCTTTCGCAGCACTGTTTCTCGGTACTGGAATCGCATCAGCAACACCGGCTTCAGTCCAGCGCGATGGCGGCCCTTGTTATACGCACGAGTTCGGCATGCCCTCCAGTGACGGAACTCTGTACTGCTCCGCGGAGACCGAAACATGGAAGAGCCAGGCGGTGGCCCGAGCTCCGAAGGTGGAGTTGGGCACGCCCTGTCCACAACTAGGCGCCCGCGCGTACGTCAAGAGAACAGATGGCGTCGCTACGTGCCATCAGTCGCCGCGCGGACTGCGCTGGCGCTGGTAGCAAGCGAACCACGCGGTGACCCGAGCTCCGAAGGTGGAGACGAGCACGCCATGACCAACCGAACTGGCCGATTGACTACCTCACGTGATCGCAGCAATGGTTCTATCCGACATCCGTGGTGACACGAAGTCGATCGCGGGCAGCAGGTAGCGCACGACGGCCGGCGACACCTCTTCGGGTCGGTGGGTGATCGCGCGAACGATCCAGCGCGCCGCCTCGTCGACCTCCAACGCGCCGACGTCGTCGTATTCGGCTGTGGGAGCGATCATCTCGGTACGCACCAGCGGGAAGTACACGTTGGTCGCCGTTACTCCTTCTGGCTGTTCGGCGTTCAGACTGCGACCGAAGATGGCGAGTGCACTCTTCGACCCCGCGTAGGCCGAGAACCGCGGAAATGTGTTGGCGTGCAGCGCCCAGGTGCACACATTGACGAGCTGCCCCTCGCCGCGTTCGACCATGCCCGGCAACAGCCCGAGTGAGAGCTGCACGGCGGCAAGGTAGTTGAGTCGTGCTGTGCGTTGGTAGTCGTGGAATCGTTCGGTCGAGTCGACGATGGTGCGTCGAATCGAGTGGCCCGCGTTGTTGACCAGAACGTCGACGGATTCGTCGATGAGGTCGGCGATGAGTTGGTCGGTGGACGCCTCGTCGGAGAGATCGCACACCCGGTACTCGCAGCCGGTCTCGGCAGCCAGCTCACGCAGCCTCTCCTCGCCGCGCGCCACACCGATCACACGTGCTCCACGCGCGGCGAGCTGGCGCGCCGACTCCCGACCGATCCCCGCCGACGCCCCGGTGATCACGACGGTGAGGCCTGCGACGTCGCGGCCGCGCCCCGCCAGTGCGGCGTCGACGAATCCCGGGACGAAGCTACGACGTTGGACCAGAGCCTGAACCCTGCGCTGAATGGACATCGATTCCCCTATCAGGCGGCACATCTGCGTGCGCGACGTGCACATCGTCCTCGTGCCTACCCCTGAAACCTAGCCTTCGCGCTCGAGAACGTCGGCGACATCCGGGGCGATCTCGCGGAGGATGCAGCGCGCAGACCTCCCGAGTGCGGCCAGGTCGTCGGGACTGAGCGGGTCGACGACCGCCCGGCGCACCTCGGCCGCATGGCCGGGGGCGCACTCGGTCAGCTTGCGCACGCCGTCATCGGTGATCTGCGCCAGCGTGTGCCTCCCGCCGTCGGGGTTGGCAATGCGCGCCACCCAACCCGAACGTTCGAGTCTCGTCATCGCATGCGACAGCCGCGACAGTGAGCTCTGCGTCAGCAAAGCGAGGTCGGACAGCGGGCGGGTGCGGTCGGGCGCCGACTCCAAACGGACCAGGACGTGGTACTCGAACATGTTCAGTCCGGCGTCGCGCTTGAGCTGGGAGTCGAGCGCGGCAGGCAGCGTCGTCAGGAGCGCCATCACCGATTTCCACTCCCTGAGCTGCGCATCGTCGAGCCATGGTGCTTCAGACATGACGCTCAGCATACGCCGACTTGAACATTCAAGTAACCGAGTGTAGCTTTAGTTGAACATTCAACAACCCGTCTGCCACCGCAGCGGTTTACCCAGGAGCCGCCATGTTCATCGCCACCGTCGTCATCGCCATCGTGTTCGCACTGATGCTCGTGTTCTCAGGAGTGGGCAAACTGCGCCACGACCCCAAGCAGATGGGTGTGATGACCGAGGTCGGATTCCCCGAGGACAAGGTCGGCCTGCTCGCGCTCGCCGAGTTCGCGGGCGCGATCGGCCTCATCCTCGGCCTGTTCTGGTGGCCGATCGGTGTCGCAGCAGCGATCGGAACCTTCCTCTACTTCCTGGGCGCAGCGATCTTCCACCTGCGCGCAGGCGACAAGAACATCGCGCCCGTCGTCGTGCTGATGCTCGTCTCGATCGCCTACATCGTCCTGCGGGTGCTGAGCATCTGAGAGCTACCCCCACACGCGGGCGCCTGACCGCAGCGAACGCTCCTCAGCCGCCTGCGAAGAACAGACTCAGCGCCCGCCCTGGCTCCAGTGCGCTCGATATGTTGGCGACGCAGAGCACCAGCACCGCCGCGGCCACCGTCAACGTGGCTGCGGCGGTTGCCGTCGCCGAATGGCTACGCACCGAATAGCTCAGTGCGCCAACGCCATTCAAACCAAGACGACGGCCGCGCCACAGTCGAACCGCGAGCACGCCGAGCAGCGCCGCGAACAGCGCGGACAACACCGCCACCACGAGGTGGTAGCGCGCGAAGTCGGCGACGAGGTGATCGGCAACCGGCGACGCACCCGGCGTGGCGATCCCGTGACGCACAGCGTCAACTGCCGCCTCCAGGGACGAATCACGTTGAGCGGGGAGCAATGACACCGCCGACGACAGCGGCGCAATCGCGCCCTGGATATTGGCCATCAGCAGCGCAGCGGCAGCGATCGTTCCGAGCGAAGCAGCCAGGCCTGCGACCACATACGCCGCCGTCCGCCCGCGGCCATCAGCCTGGCGCCCCTGATACGACGCCCAGAGCCGTCGGCACACCAAGCACAACACCAGCAGCGCCAAGGCGGCGATCACCGCTTTCGCGACGTGATAGCGCGCCCAGTAGTCGACGACGGTCTCGAGGTTGTCCGGCAGAGCTGCGCTCCCCGAGCTCGAATAGTCGATGAATGCGTTGCGCATCGACTGCACAAGGCGCGCGTTGTCGCCGTATCCGCCGTAGTGGCCGCCCGCGAGATAGGCGGGCGCGAACACGAAGGCGATGCCGAGCACCGCGAGCATCCCCGCATACGTTCCGGCCCACTTACCCGGTGATGTTGACGTCACCCGATCGACAGTAGTGCCGCGTACGCGGCCATGGCCTTGCCCGACGAGATGAGCGGATCGCTAGACCTCGACATACGTGCCACGCCCTGAATGTGTGTGCAATCGAAGGATGTGGGTGCTGCAGCACCCACATCCTTCGATACGACACATATTCAGGTGGCAGGTTGCTCGCCGATCCCGCCCACGAGATCGGCGCTTTCCTGACCAGTCAGCCCGACGTCGACGAACGCACCCGCGTCGCGGGGTCCTGACACGCGGCGTTCACCGTGGGCGTCACCTGTGGTCGGAAGCCGGTACCCGATCGGATCGTGAAGGCCGCGACCACTCCTCCGAGGGCGCAGAAGGCCGCGGAGATGAGCATGGCCGTGGTGAATCCGGGACCGAGCGGCTGGCCCGGTCCCGCGCTGATTCCCGCCACAGCCGGGAGAACCGCGACGGCAAGCAGTCCCGCAATCCTCGACACGGCGTTGTTGACACCCGACGCCGCGCCTGCGTGCGCATCGTCGACGGCGGCGAGCGCCGCGGCGGTCAGCGGCGCGACCGTGATGGTCATACCCACACCGAACAGGATCACCGCGGGGAACACCGCGCCGAGATAGCTTGCCCCCGGGACGATCCGCGCCATCAACGCCAGCCCGATGCCCGCGATGACCGGACCCACGGTCATCGGAATGCGAGGACCAGTCTTCTGTGCAACCCGCCCCGACAGGGACGACCCGAAGAGCATCACGACGGTGCTCGGCACCATCGCAGCGCCGGCTTCGAGCGCCGAGTACCCCAGGCTTTGCTGTAGTTGCAGCGCAACAAGAAACAGCGCTCCTCCGAGCGCGGCGTAGACGAGCAGGGTCGTCGCATTTGCTCCGGTGAACTGTGCCGAGCGGAACATCGACAACTCGAGAAGCGGTGCAGGCGTGCGTAGTTCGATCAGCACGAACACCACCAGAAGCACAACCCCTGCGATTCCTATGGCGATGATCCACGGCGTCCACCCGCGCGACGGTCCCTCGATCAGCGCAACGATCACCCCCGCAAGTCCCAGCGTGATGGTGACGGCACCGGGTATGTCGGGACGGCCGACGACGTCGGGCTCCTTCGATTCGTCTATGTGCCGCAGAGTGATTGCCACCGCGACGAGGGCGAGCGGAACGCTGAGGAAGAAGACCCATCGCCACGACGCGGCGTCGACAAGCCATCCGCCGACGAACGGCCCGAGTGCGCTGGTCGCCCCGGACATCCCCGCCCACAGCCCGACTGCCTGTCCTCGCTCCTCTTCACGGATACCGGCATTCACCAGCGCAAGGCTGCCCGGCACGAGCGCCGCCGCCGCGACGCCCTGCACGAGACGCGCCACCACCAACCACTCGATGGTCGGTGCGAGACCACACGCGATCGAGGCGATGGCGAACACGATCAGTCCGCCGACAAATACGGCTCTGCGGCCGTACCGATCCCCCGCGACACCGCCGGTCAGCAGCAGCGCACTCAGCGTGAGCATGTAGCCGTCGACAACCCACTGCTGTCCGGCGAGCCCGGTATCGAGGTCACGAGCGATGGTCGGCAACGCGACATTCACGACGGTGCCGTCCAGGAAGGCGACCCCCGAACCGAGCACAGCCGACGCGATCAGCCATCGCCCCTTCGCCGACGACGCGCTGACTCCCGGCATGCCATCGTTCGGCGCAGACGCGTGCATATCGTTGCCCGTCTCTCACAGTCGTGGTGCAGTGGTGTCGGTTGACATTCGGAGCCGCTCGTTGTCTCCACGATGCTCCGAATGCGCGCAACTCGCCAATGAACGCCAATCAGCCAGTGTTGAACACCAAAGGAGCCGACGATGACCACCGCCGCTAGACGCTTACTGACCGCGTTCGTTCTCGTCGCGTTGACCCTGGTCAGCGGACCGGCTTGGGCGAATGCCGCGCCATCGGCTCCCACGCGATCAGATGTGCTGACATTCTCGATCCCCGCGATCGGCGGCGTCGAGGCCGGTCCGGCCAGCGTGCCCGGCGGATCGCTCCGTCCGGTCACTGTCGTTGCGCAACCGGCGCCGCGCACCCTGCAGTTCCCGCCACCTCCTGCCGCAGTCACCTTCTCGGTACCCTCGCCGGCGCAGTATCACTACCAGTACTCGTATCGGTACCTGTCGATCTCGTGGACCAACCTGCGGACCGGCAAGCACGGCGTGGTGTCTCTGCGTCACTGGCAACTGCCGAGTCATCCGGTGAGCGGCTACCCGTCGACGCTCAAGACGTCGGCGGTCGCTGTGACCGGGTCGGGACCCGTCGTCGCGACTATCAGCGTTCTGCGCGAGCAGTGGACGGCGGCGCCTCAGGTCATCAGTGTGATCCCGGGACTCAACGCCATTCAGCTTCCGTGAGCATCGAGCTGCTTGTCGCGGTGCTCAGGAATCGCATTCGCTGCCGCACGTAGATCGGCAAGGACAGCGTGGGGCACGACGACAGCCAGCGGCACGAAGGCCGCAGCAAGCACGAGTGGGAGCGTGAGGACGGCCCGCGCGCTGACTGTTGTCGAACCGTTGGATGCTCGCTCGATCGTCAAGACCAGCGCGGCGTCGACGAATCTCCACTGCCCGATCTCGACCCACCGACGGGGACGCGCACTGCGCACCACCTCCATCCGTGGCCGGACACCTGGCACGACAGTCACATCTGTCCACGAGGTTCCCTCGTCGCCGGGGTGATCGCCGAGCGGCATCAGATCGGCGATCGCACGCAGACTCGCCTGCCACTCCGGTCTGTTGCGCGGATCGGCGAGATAGTCGAAGACGTCGTCGGGCGACGCGTCGATCGAGACGCTGACATCTGCGACAGCGCGCCGAACGGTCGACGGAAAGTGAGGGAGGGGCACGTCGTCGAGGCTAACGCGTCAACGACGCAGGGTGGGGCGCAGCGACATCATCATGCCTCACGCATCACCCGCCGTAGGTCTCGAACGCCTGCATCTTCGACCAGTCCGGCCAGGTCAGTTCCCACATTCGCAGAATTCGACGGTCGCGATACAGCGCGATGAGCACGACCTCGATCTCCATCGGCTGTTCCCCCGGGCGCACCGTGGTGATCCAGACACGTGCCGCGAGGCGGTCGCCGCTCTCCACCCATGTGTCGTCGTCGTACCTGACCGAATACGAGATATCGGTGGGATAAACCCTCTCGTGCCCGGCACGGAAGGCCTCGAAATCCTGTGTCTGCCCATTGGTGTACAGCTCGAAGTCGGGGTCGTAGTACTCCTCGACCTTGGTGATGTCCTTGGCCTCGACCATCGAGCTGAACATGTCACGCATCAGTTGCTGCAACATGGGGTGCCCTTCTGCCACAACGCGACTCATTCGTTCGAGAAGGTCACAACGGCAGCGTCGGCCAGGCGTCGGGTCCGGCACTGCCCGCGGCGTAGTCGTCGATCGGCACCTTGTTGGCACGCCACGCGTCGACGATGGGATCGACGATGCGCCAACACTCTTCGGCGGCGTCGCCGCGAACGGCAAGTGTCTCATCACCTTTGATGATCCCCGACAGCACCTCGGCGTATGCGCGCATCGACGCGTTGCCGAAATCGGCATCGAGGTCAACGGTCTTGAGCGCGAAGGGATGTGAGCCACGGTGGACGTTGAGCTGCACCGACATCGCGTCATGACCGAACGTGAAACGCAGGACGTTGGGCTCGACCTGGTCCTCGAACTGCTCGGGGACGTGTCGCAGCGGACGGAAGGTCAGCACAATCTCCTTCGCCTCTGGGTCGAGCGCCTTGCCCGAGCGCAGCGTGAACGGCACCCCCTGCCATCTGTTGGTGCGCACCTCGAATGTGGCTTCTGCCAGGGTCTCGGTGTTGTTCGACGCGTCGACGCCGTCTTCGTCGACGTAGTTGGGCAACTGCTCGCCGCCCGCTTCGCCCGCTGTATAGCGGGCTCGCCGCGACGATGCCACGGCGTCGTCGTCCCAGATGCGCACCGCACGCAGGGCAGCACCGATCGCATCACGCAGATCACGTTCGCCAAGTGTCGCGGGCGGTTCCATCGCGACCACGGCAACCAGTTGCAGCAGGTGACTCTGGATCATGTCCTGCAGCGCGCCGACCCCGTCGTAATAGCCTGCGCGGCCTTCCAATCCAAGGCTCTCGTCGTATCGGATGACGACCGACTCGATATGCGTTCCCGACCACACCGGCTCGAAGACGCGGTTGGCCAGGCGCACACCGAGGAGGTCGAGCAACACCGACTGGCCGAGGAAGTGATCGACGCGGTAGATCTGGTTCTCGGGTACCAGCTCCAGCAGGAGCTCGTTGAGTTCGCGAGCCGACTTCTGGTCGCTCCCGAACGGCTTCTCGGGGGCAAGAGTGGTGCCGGGCGGAAGGTCGACGTCGCGCAGCGCCTCGCACGCCTTGCGCGTCACCGACGGCGGCACCGCGAAGTACAGCACGGGACGACCGTCGATATCGCTGAGAACACTTCTGAGATCGTCGGCGTCAGTCGGGTCGCCCCGGCGGTACACGGTCTGCTCGGCCACCCGGTCGCCTGCGTCCGACCGCTCATCCGCAAAGGCCTCGCGAACCTTGTCCCGCCACTGATCGTCGGTCAGGTCGTGTCGGCCGACGCCGATCAGACGCACATTGAGATCGGGTTCGAGACCGAGTAACTGGCCGAGCGCCGGCAGGAGCAGCCGCTTGGTCAGGTCGCCCGTCGCGCCGAAGATGATCAACGTCGTCACCTGCGACGACGTCTGCTCTCCAGAGCTCGAGGTGTTGTCCGACGCCGGTCCGGTCACGTAGTCCTCCTCGACGATGAGCCCGTTGGTGTATGGGCCCGTGTGGCGTGTGTCCGACTCGTGAAGTTTCGTCGGACAACTGAGATCACAGGCAGAATCGAGTGCATGGCCGCCTATATCGAAGACTACGCACTTGTCGGGGATTGCCGCACCGGAGCGCTGATCTCCCGCACCGGTGACGTCGACTGGTTGTGCGTTCCGCGCTTCGACAGCGCCTCCATCTTCGGCAGCCTCCTGGGCAAACCCGACCACGGATCGTGGCATCTCGCACCAACGGACCTCGACGCGACGGTGAGCCGACGCTACGACGACGAGACGCTGATCCTGGTGACACGCTGGGAGACGGCAGACGGCGTCGTCGAGGTGCACGAGTTCATGCCGATCGACGGCGGACGTGTCGACCTCGTCCGTCGGATCGTCGGGATCAGCGGCAGCGTCGAGATGGAGACGGAACTGCGCATGCGGTTCGACTATGCCCGGGTGGTCCCGTGGGTGTTGCAACACGGCGACGAGCACAATCCCGCACTGCGGGCGGTCGCAGGGCCCGATGCCGTGATCGTCTGCGGTATCGCCCTGGAGGCCACCGATCACGTGCACCGCGCGGCGACGACCGTGCGCGAGGGCGACACCGTCGACCTGGTGCTCACCTGGTATCACTCATATCGCGAAGAACCCGGGCCGCTTGACGTCGACCTCGCACTGCGCGAAACCCACGACTGGTGGACCGAGTGGGCCGGGCGGATCGATCACACCGGATCGCGCGACGCGGCGATCGTGCGATCGCTTATCACGTTGCGCGCGTTGAGTAATCTCGACACGGGTGGGATCGTGGCGGCAGCGACCACCTCGCTTCCCGAATCCATTGGCGGATCACGCAATTGGGACTATCGATACGTATGGCTGCGTGATGCGGCGTTGACTCTCGACGTCCTCGTCTGCCATGGATTCGTGCGTGTCGCCGAACATTGGCGCATGTGGTTGCTACGCGCCATCGCAGGGGATCCGAAACAGCTGCAGATCATGTACGGCATCGCAGGCGAACGCGAACTCCCGGAACTCGAGATGCCCCAGTTCCCCGGCTACGAGGGTTCGAGACCCGTGCGGGTCGGCAACGGGGCCGTCGACCAGTTCCAGGCCGACACGATCGGCGAGGTACTCGTCGCGCTCGACGCGGCGCGCGCCGCGGGTCTACCGGAGAACAAGATCTCGTGGTCGCTGCAGCGTGAGCTGCTCAAGCGTGCCGAGGAGCACATCGACGAGCCGGACAACGGCATCTGGGAGATACGAGGACCGTTGCGCAAGTTCACACATTCGCGGGCGATGGTGTGGGCAGCATTCGACCGCGGTGTGCGTGCCGTCGAGGACCACGGCCTGAAGGGTCCGGCCAACCACTGGAAAGCGTTGCGCGACAAGGTGCGTGCCGAGATAGAGGAGACCATGGTCGATGAGGAGACCGGCCGCTTCGTGCAGTATCCGGGAACCACCGAGGTCGACGCCTCGCTACTGCAATTGCCGCAGGTCGGGTTCTGCGACTTCGACGATCCGCGGATGCTTGCCACGGTCGAGGCCATCGAGAACACCCTCATGCATGGCGGTCTGGTGTTGCGCTATCGGACGTCGTCGCACGTCGACGGGCTCGACGGCACCGAACACCCCTTCATGGCGTGTACCTTCTGGCTCGCCGAGCAGTACGCGCGCAGCGGGCGTCGTGCGGACGCGGAAAAGGTGATGGCTCAGGGGCTGGCGACGGCCAGTGACGTCGGGCTGTTCTCCGAGGAGTACGACGTCGACGCCCGCCGACAGGTCGGCAACATGCCGCAGGCGCTGTCGCATCTGGCGTTCGTACGCGCTGCTGACGCCCTGGCGGACTATCCGGACAACTGACCCCGTCCTGACCGGACACCTGGCCCCGCCGCCCCGCGAGCAGCCTCAGCGGTGAGACCCCAACGGGGAGTTCACAAACCACACGATCTCTTCGCGCATCGATCGGCTGCGCCAGCCATCTTCAGTGCGGACGAGTTCATGGTGGTAGTAGCCGCCACACGAACTCTGCTCGCCGAGCCCCGGTATCTGCATGGGGTTGAAGAACTGTGCGCGGACGGTTGCCCTGTCGCCGCTGATCTCGGTGTCGATGTTCATCACGTAGTGCATCGTCATCTCCAGCGACGACAGCCCCCGCTCGAGCCAATCGACAACGTCGCCGATGCTGCCGACAATTCCGAACGGCGACGCCGTGTAGTCGATTTCGGCGTCGTCGGTGAAAACCGTGCGGTACAGCGACCAATCCCTTGCGTCGACCGCGGTTGCGTACCGAGTCAGCAACTGCCGGATCTCCAGCGTGTCCCCGATGGTCTGGACGTCCACTTCGCTTCTCCCCCTGTTCAATTCGGTGTGATCTCGATGGTCACCGCGTCGGGATAGAACGCGACGTGGCCTGCGATCTCGCCGACCGCGGGGTACGGCTGGTCGTAGAACCACACCTTGTCGGCGAGAGTCGCACCGTCGGCACCGACTATCCCGTGGTATCCGGCCTCACCCTTGTAGGGACAGTACGTCTGATGCGTACTCGGAGTGAAGACGTCGGCGTCGAGGTCGTTGCGCGGTATGTAGTAGACCGGCGGGTACGACGCCTCGCGCAGAATGAGCGCGGCGTCGGTCTCGGCAATGACGCGATCGCCGACGCGTACTCGCACATGCTCTGCGGCGGGTTCGACGGTGATCGGGTGGTCTTCGGTCGGCAATAGCACCTGGCGTTCGCTCATGAGTCTCCTGTGTCGGTCCTGCTTATGTGTCAGTCCTGTGTGGGCCGCAGCGGCGGACCGTCGAATCTCTCGATCGTGACGAACTCGTCGACGGGTTGCCTGCGCAGCTTCGTGAGCTGTTTGACCGGCTTGCCGATGGGCAGCACTGCGGCGACCGCGTGCGTCGTCGGCAACCCGAGAAGTTCTTGGACGGCAGGCTCGCTCGCTGCGGCCATCGTCGTGACCGTGCCGCCGAAGCCGTGCGCACGAGCCTGCAGCAGGATGTTCCACACCAGCGGATAGATCGACGCGCCGCTGATGACGCCGATACGGTCGAGATCCTGGTCGGTCGCCGCGACGACGGCGAGGTCGACCGACACGACGAGCACCACCGGAGCGTTGATGAGTGGCGAGACGAATGCGTCGACACCGTCAACGGCTTCGAGGTCGGCCTCGGTGACCGACGTCGGGTTGACCGGATTCCACGGGCTCTCGCCTGCCGCCTTTTGTGCGAGATAGCGCCGGGCCGCCGGTTTGCTGAGGTCAGCGATCCGACGTTTCGTCGCGGCCTCGCGGACCACGGTCACGTGCGCGCCCTGGCGGTTACCGCCACTCGGGGCGAAACGCGCGACATCGAGGATGTCGAAGAGCACGTCATCGGGAAGTGGGTCGTCGGTGTAGCGCCGCGCCGCGAACGTCGTGCGCATCGCCTCACTCAGGTCGAAGCCGCTCGTGCTCGTGTCGGAGTCCACCTCTTCACTATGCCAATCCGGTCAACCTGCGGGAGCGGCACTCGACGATCCGGCGCACTCACGCGCCCGTGCTGATTGAATGGCTGTCGAGACGAGACCGCCGATCGGCGGGCGATACGGACAGATCACGGGGGTGAGGCGTGAGCCGACGTTCGACGCTGCAGCGACTCGACCCGATCGGTTCGTGGGGCGGGCTGCACACCGTGAGTCGGCTCGTCTACACCACTCCTGGACCGGAAGGAACGTCGGTCACCGCAACAGGATTGGTGTGCCTCCCAGATGGTCCGGCCCCCGCGCAGGGATGGCGGGTGGTCGCGTGGACGCACGGGACGTCTGGGTTGTCGGAGCATTGTGGACTCACCGGCTCGCCGGATCTCGAGGCAGGGACCGGCGAGGTGATCGGCCGTCTCAACGCCGCCGGGTACGCCGTCGTCGCCCCGGATTACCTCGGCCTCGGGCCTGGCACCATCGGTCCGCATCCGTATCTGCACACCGACACCGAATCGACCGCGACAATCGACGCAGTAGCCGCAGCACGCGCGGGCATCCATGAGCTATCGCGGCACTGGGCCGTCGCCGGTCAGTCGCAGGGCGGTCACGCGGCACTCGCGGCGGGGCATCGAGCTGCGACGTATGCACCCGACCTGATCTTCCACGGCACCGCGGCCCTGGCCCCGGCGTCGAACATCGAGCACGTCTTCGCGATGGCCCGACCGGGGATGCCGTCGATTCCCGGCTTTCCCGTGGGCAGCCTGCTCGCGGTGCTGACCGGGATGACGGCGACGCCGACCACGGTGGAAGTCCGGTCCTACCTCACCCCTGCCGGCCAGCGAATCTCCGACGAGATGACCGGTGTGTGCAGCGCCGCGTGGCCGCAACTGGTTGCGGGGGTGTCCACGGGTTCGGTAGTGGCGAAACCTCTGGGCGACAGCGATTTTCGACGCTCCCTGGCCGAGTACATGGCCGTGCCCACCGGCGGCTACGGCGCTCCGGTGTTGATCGTGCACGGCTGGAAGGACTCTCGCGTACCGCTACCGCTGACGCTGCGCCTGCTCCGACAGTTCCGGCGAGCGGGCACGCGCTGCGAGTTCCACGCCGTCAACGCGGGCCACGACGACGTCCGCGACGGCGCCGGCCTCATGTACCTCCTGGCGTTCCTCCACCGCATCCTGCCCGCGCAGGGCTGAGCGGACGCACAGTCAGCGGATAGAGCGCCCACTCGACGAAATAAGGCGCACAGTCGGCGGGAGTTCCCATCGACTGTGCGCCGTATTCGGCCCACTGGTGCGCTCGAGGCAGGCGACCGTGCGCGTCAGACCTTCTGCTGCATCGACGAGCGGGCAGGGTTGCCCTGGTCGGCGGCCTTGGGGTCGGACTCGTCGGCCTTCTCCGTGACGCCCTTCTTGATCTTGGCGCCGAGGTCGGTGTCGACGCGGCTCCAGTAGTCGAACGCTCGGGCCAGCACCGGCTCGGTCACTCCGTTGAGCAGATGGCCGACGACGTTGTCCACCAATCGATCTCGCGCGGCGTCGTCGAGTACCTCACGGACCAGGGTGCCCGCCTGGCTCCAGTCGTCGTCGGAGGGATGGTCGACATAGGCGCTGCGGATGATCTCGCCGTCTGCGGCCCACTGAGGCTCCGGCTGACCCGAGAACGTCGCGGCGGGACCACCTTTCGAGTTCGGTGCATAGACCGGATCAGTCACCGGATTGATCCGCATCGCACCGTCTTTGGAGTAGGTGTGAACGTCGTTACGAGGCGCGTTGACCGGGATCTGCTTGTAGTTCACGCCGAGTCGGGCACGGTGCGCGTCGGCGTAGGCGAACACGCGGCCGAGTAGCATGCGGTCGGGGCTGAATCCGATACCGGGCACTACGTTGTTCGGCTCGAACGCCGCCTGCTCGATCTGTGCATGGTTGTCGGTCGGGTTGGTATGCAACGTCATCTTCCCGACCTCGTGCAGCGGGTAGTCGCCGTGCGGCCACACCTTGGTCAGGTCAAAGGGATTGAACCGATACGAGACCGCGTCGTCGTATGGCATCAGTTGCACCTTGAGCGTCCAGCTCGGCCGACCTCCGCCCGCGATGTTCTCGAAGAGGTCGCGGGTGTGGAAATCGGTGTCGGCAGAAGCCATTTGGTCGGCTTCGTCCTGCGTGAAGAACTCGACGCCCTGATCGGAGATGAAGTGATACCTCACCCAGTGCTTGACGCCCTGGGAATTCACCCACAGGTAGGTGTGGGAGCTGTAGCCGTTCATGTGACGCCAGGTCTTTGGGATACCGCGGTCGCCCATGAGCCAGGTGACCTGGTGCGCCGACTCCGGGGACAACGTCCAGAAGTCCCACTGCATGTCGTGGTCGCGGAGGTTGTTGTCGGCGCGGCGCTTCTGCGACCGGATGAAGTGCTGGAACTTCAGCGGATCCTTGATGAAGAAGACCGGCGTGTTGTTGCCGACCATGTCGTAGATGCCCTCTGAGGTATAGAACTTCAACGCGAAGCCGCGCGGGTCGCGCCAGGTGTCCGGGCTTCCCCGCTCCCCGGCGACGGTCGAGAATCTCGCGACCATCTCCGTCTTCACGCCCGGCTGAAACAGTGCCGCGCAGGTGTATGCCGAGACGTCTTCGGTTGTCTCGAACGTGCCGAATGCACCGCTCCCCTTGGCGTGGGGCTGACGCTCGGGAATGCGTTCGCGGTTGAATTGGGCCATCTGCTCGATCAGGTAGTGATCGTGCAGGACGATGGGACCACCGGCACCGACGGTGAGTGAATGCTCATCGCTTCCGGCAGGAGCTCCGGAGTCTCTGGTTGTGTAGAAATCGTTCTGATCCGACATATCGCCTCCAATGGGCTGGGGTCGGCTCGCCTCCAAGGGCTGGTGCGGGCGAAAGTTGTCAATGAGGCGTCGGGCTGTTTCAACGCCGTGTCCTCGACACTAGACGTCGGGCCGATATCGCGCAGAAACTTTCACTGACCAGCAAGAAGGGGCCGGACTGCACAATCAGTACAGCAGGAGTCAGTACAGCAGGGGGCCGAGTTCGGCGGCGAGTTCACGACAGCGGGGCACGAGGGAGGTGATGGCATCCAGACGCGCGGA
This sequence comes from Gordonia sp. UBA7860, assembly GCF_002500165.1. Lineage (NCBI taxonomy): Bacteria > Bacillati > Actinomycetota > Actinomycetes > Mycobacteriales > Gordoniaceae > Gordonia > Gordonia sp. UBA7860. The sequence continues at coordinate 15,897 of NZ_DLSO01000027.1, forward strand.
GAACCCTTTCACCGTGACCGCGCCGCGGACCACGCCCTCGACGTCGAGGATCGGCACGGCGATCGACGCCTCGCCGTCGAGCATCTCGTCGACCGAGACGGCGTAGCCGCGTTGGCGTGTCTCCTCGACTTGTGCTGCGAGTTCGCGCATATCGACGACGGTCGACTGTGTCAGCGCGGGAAGCGTTGGTGGCAGCAACTCGCGCCACTGCGAATCCGCTGCGAGCAGAAGCTTTCCCGCGGCCGATGCGTGTAGCGACCGGATCATCTCGTGCTCGGCGACCAACGGATGGTCGGGGTCCATGTCGACGATCCGAAGGGTCGCGGGCCGAAAGTGCATGACGTACACACCGAAACGCACTGATGCCCGGAACTTCTCGCAGAGTTCTTGTGCGCGACTGGACATGTACGGGGTAACCGCGGAGTGCACCATGGTGTTCAATCTGTTGCCCAGCGCGAAACCGCGCAGATCCGCGGTCCGCACGAGGTACTCCTCGACGGCCAACGTGTTCAACAGGCGATAGATGTTGGCGGGCGGCAGATCCAGGCGGTCCGCGATCTCGCGGCTCGTTGCTCCCGGCCCGAGATCGCCGACCGCCTCGATGATCTGCATCGCCCGCGCTATCGACTCCCCGGCGCCGGGACGTCCCATCCCCATCAGCGCATCCCAGGTAACGCCAGCACGTCGTCGCGGCTCGTCTCGTCGAACACCCCGACCCGCGCAAACCTCGCGGGCCACCGCGCAAAGATCGTGACCACCGCGACGGCCACCATCGCCACCGAGCCGAAGAAGCACAGGAACATCACGCGATCACCGGTGTCCGACATCGTTGCGCCCAAACCGAGAAGGATCACCAGGCACGACGCCGTTCCCCAACTCGCCACCACCAGGGGCCGGGTCGGCTCCCCCATGCGTCGCAACAATCGTGGCGCCGCGAGGCATGCCGCAACGTAACTGCCCATGTAGCCCAGTGCGCTCAGGGTGAGGAAGTCACGGACGCCTTCCTCGGGATCGCCACCGCACCACAGGAACACCAGCGGGCCGAGAGCCACCACCGAGGTCGCGATCGCGGTGGCGACCGCAGGGGTGTGAAGTCGACGATGCGTGTCGCCGAACCGGCGCGGGATGATGTGCTCCCGCCCCAGCGTGAACAGCACGCGCACAAGCGCATTCACTGACGCCAGCGCGCACGCCAGGAATGACGTCGCGATACCGACGTCGAGAATCACTGCGGCGAAGGGACTTCCGTCCGCGAGGAAGAGCGCCGCGAGCGGTGTGCTGCTCTCACGTACCGAATCCGGCGCTCCCGCCATCGCCGCCGACTGACTCGACACGGCAAGCAGATAGATCACGCCTGCGAACAACGGTGTCCACAGCAGTGCACGCGGTACCGATCGGAAGGGTCGACGCGCCTCGGCGGACAGCGTCGTCGAACTCTCGAATCCGACGAATGCACTTACTGCCACAACCACACTCAGTGCAAGTGAGCCATCAGGGTTCGGGTGCGCGCTGGATAGCCGCCAGGGTTGGTCACGATGGGTGTAACCGAGCCACACCATCAGCCCGGCCATCACGACCACCGCGAGCAGCTCGGTGCAGAGGGTCACCACCGCCGAGACCTTCACCCCTCTGATCATGACGAAGGCCATGGCCACGGCGGCGAGAACAACAATCACGCTCATCGTGACGTGCGATACCTGTTGTGTCACACCGACACTGATCGCGAGATGATTCGTGTACAGGCCGACGGCCATGAGACCGGCGATACTCACGGCGGTGTAGCCGACGACCGCCGACCATGCCGTCACCATCGCCGCCCGCGCGCCATACGCCTGCGCCACATAGGAATAGAGACCACCGACCACTGCGACGCGTTGCGCCATCGGCCGGATGCAGAGTGAGACGAACATGATCACCACGAGCGCGGTCAGGAATGCCGCGATGCTTCTCACCCCACCTGCCGCCACGATCACGAAGAGTGGCGTCACGGCGGACGTACCGGCAGGCGCGATCGCCGCGACAGACTGCGCGACAACCGCTACGAACGGGAGCTGCCTGCGGGTGAGCCCGCGCACCGGCGACTCGTCGGCGATCAGTGGTACCGAAGGCACGGGCGCCGAGGGAACCGATGAGGAAGAAGTCGAGGTCATGATCGCGTTCACAGTGGACCCCCGACGTTGCGTCGCGGCTACTCGACGTCACGGCCGCGTTAACCGGAGTGAGATACGTACTACCCCGGGCAAGAGCAATAGATCCAGGTCACGAGAGCCACGCCACTCAGCCGTCGCTCTCGGGCCCGAGTGTGACAGACAGGTAAATCCACTCGCGAGCGGCCGCTGACGATCTTCGCAACCAGTGCAACGTTGAGGCGATCGGCAGGTCACACCTGCCTCCTAGAGTCATGCCATCGCCGCCGGATCGCGGTGGCGGTGACCAATATGACGGCCGGGGCAAAGGGGAACCATGTCGGCATCACAGGCGGTACGGGGCGCGCGAAGTGCGCCCCATTCACACGAGCACTCAACGGGGACAGAACCACAGGACACACCTGGGAGCGTCCAGCGCTCAGGCTTCCGCAGACGTTCCGTTCTCGTCGGGGGAGTTGCCGCGGCGGCGGTGGGTGCGGTTGCGCTGCAAGGCGTGACGGGGGCCGCACCCGCTGCCGCTGCGGGCCGCGACCTCGACCCACACGACAAAGACATCGCGTTCGCAGGTGTCGTCGAGATCGCCAACCGCATTGCGGCAGGCGAGTTCACCGCACGACAGATCACCGACTTCTTCCTGGCTCGGATCGACATGCTCAATCCGACGTTGCGCGCGTGGACAATTCCGCTTCACGAGCGCGCCCGCGCCGAGGCCGACGCTCTCGACGCGAAGAAGGCCAGCGGCGCACGCCTCGGTCCACTGCACGGCGTGCCGATCGGGATCAAAGCCGAAAATCACGTCAAAGGCGTCCCGACGACCTACGGCGGCGCGGCATTCACCACACCTTCGACCGACGACGCCGAGGTGGTGAAGCGCCTGCGCGCGGCGGGTGCGGTCATCCTCGGGATCACGGCCATGCCGGAGTTCGGCATCTGGCCGTTCACCGAGACGTCGGCACATGGATACACCCGAAACCCGTGGAACATCCTGCACTCCACCGCAGGGTCGTCGGGAGGGACCGCGTCGGCAGTGGCGTCGGGCATGGTTCCCGCAGCGATCGGTGGTGACGGTGGCGGATCGATTCGCCTGCCGTCGTCCTGGTGCGGCTTGTACGGGCTGAAACTCCAGCGTGGCCGAGCGTCGGCAGCACCCAACGTCGACCTGTGGAAGTCTCTCGGCGTGATCGGCCCGCTGTGCCGGAAGGTCGAAGACACCGCGCTGATCCTCGACTGCATCCACGGCAGGGTCGCCGGGGTGGACCTCTACAAGGCCGATCCGTGGCCGTACACACTCACCGAGGCCTTGACGAAACCTGTTCGGTCACTACGGATCGCGATCTCCACCGCGCAGCCCGCCGGCACGCACCTCGACGACGACACACGTCGCGCCGTGCTGCAGACCGGCGCCATGCTCGGCAAGTTGGGCCACCGCGTCGTCGCACACGATCCGGTCTACCCTGCGACACTCACCGCAGCGTTCCAACCGCAGGTTCTCGGCGGATTCAGTACCGAAGCCCGCCGCGCCGACCACTACGAGCTGCTCGAGCGACGCACCCGCGAAGGCGTCGACATCGGGCGCAGCACCGGCCTGTCGTCGGATATCGCAGTGGCCAAGGCCATCGAACTCAGCAAGACCGTCGGAAAGCAGATCCTGGCGTCGGTGTTTCCTGCTTACGATCTGCTGATCTGTCCGACGACGCCCGGAAAGGCTTATCCCATAGGACAACTCGACGGTGCGGGGTTCGTCGAGGCATCGTCCAAGGCGTCACCGGTCGCGGCGTACACCTCCGTGTGGAACGTCGTGGGCAACCCGGCAGCGGCGGTACCCGCCGGCTTCTCCGGAGGCCTGCCGTTGAGCGTGCAGCTCGTCGGCCCCAACAACAGCGAACCCCTGATCTGTCAGGTCGCGGCGCAGCTCCAAAAGGCTCGGCGCTGGCCGGACCAGACGCCGCCGAACAGCTGAGGCCGGGACTCCATGCGTCGTTATCTCACAACGCTGTTCACCGTCGCGATCGCGACCGTCGCCGCGCTGGCAGCGACGGTCGGCGCGACACCCACCGCCGCAGCGTCCACGAGCTATGCCTCCGACACCCGTGGCGTCGGACCGGAGATCAGAGGGTTTCAAGCTGCTTTCGCCTACCCATTCCCGGAGGCCGCGCCCGCGGGCGCCAACGACTGGGCGTGTCGTCCGACGCCGCCCATCCTCGACCGGTTGTTTTGGTCCATGGCACCTGGGAGGGCGCGTTCAGCACGTTCGCCCGTCTGTCCCCTGCCCTCAAGCGCGCCGGATTCTGCGTCTTCACACAGAATTACGGCCGTGGCGGCATCGCGGAGGGCGGCGCACTGTCGGTGATTCCGGGGCTATACGGGACCGGCCCCGTCGAAGACTCGACTCAGCAGCTCGCACAGTTCGTGCAGCGCGTACGACAGACAACGGGAGCGAGCCAAGTCGACGCCATCGGCCATTCGCAGGGCGGCGTGCTCATCCGGCGTTACCTCAAGTACAAGGGCGGTGCCGATCCGGCCGACCCCGCGCACACCGTGATCGCGCACTTGGTGACACTCGGCGCCACCAATCACGGGACAACACTGAGTGGCCCGGGCGCGCTCGCCGCGGTACTGCGCGACGCAGGCGTCAACGTTCAACCATCCATCACAGCCATTGCGGGAAGCGCGGGGTACGAGCAGCTCGTCGGATCGTCGATGATCACCGAACTCAACCGTGGCGGTGAGACTTTCGCAGGTGTCGACTACACGGTGATCGGCACCCGCTTCGACCAGTTCTCGACTCCGTATTCCGCCACGTTCCTGACTGCCGGTCCCGGCGCGAGGGTCAACAACGTCCTGCTCCAGGATGGCTGTCCGGTCGACGTCTCGGGGCACTCCGTGATGACGTACTCACCGCGGGCGATCTCCCTGACGCTGCGCGCACTGGGAGTCTCGACGCCGCTCGTCTGCACCGTCCATCCGTGGAATCAGGACTGGGGGTTGACCGGATAGCCCGGTAGGTCGAAACCGACGCCCGTCGCCTTCTCCGCAGCTTCCCAGAGTGCGCGAGCGAGGCGGAGGTCGTCGGTTTCCTCCGGTGGCGCGACCACTACCGGCGCACCAGACAGTTCCAGGAATCCTCCCGGGCCGATGTACTGGCCGCCGAGCAATCCGGGATCAGTCGCGGCACGCACAGACGACAACGCGCCCTCGGAGGGGTCCATGATGAACGTGCGTCGAACCCACCGCAGGGTCGGTGTAGTGAACAGCCAGCTCAATATGCCCTGATCGCGCATCACGCCGCTATGGGTGGCACCTGGATGCGCCAGGACCGACGACGGCGCACCGTCGCCGAGCAACGCGAGCCGACGCTGCAGCGCAATAGCGAAGATCGCCTGCGCCAGTTTCGACCGCGAGTACGCGGCCGCGGCGCTGTAGCCGACGTCCATCGCGAGGTCGTCGGGGTCGAGTCGCCCCACCGACGACAACTTCGAGCACACCGACACGATGCGGGCGTTACGCGCTGAACGCAGCGGGCCGAGCAGCAGCCCGGTGAGCGCGAAGTGTCCGAGGAAGTTGGTGGCGAAGTCCATCTCCACGCCCTCTTTCGTCAGTTCACGCTCCGCGCGCATCACCCCGGCGTTGTTGACGAGAATGTCGATCGCCGGAAAACGCTCGACCAACTCGTCGGCAGCGCGGCGCACCGAAGCCAGCTCACTCAGGTCGACCTGGACGATCTCGACGTTGTGAGCGATGTGGTTGTCAGGAGCGATCGGGCCACCGGAACCGCCCTCCGCGACGATCGCATCCCGCGCGCATTCCGCGGCCTCGACGTTGCGGCACGCCAGTACGACCCTCGCTCCGAGACCTGCGAGGTGGCCCGCTGTCGCCAGACCAACGCCCGAATTCGCGCCCGTGACCACAGCGGTACGTCCGGACAGATCCGGCGCATCGGACAGCGACCACCGCGATTCACCCATCGCTGACTCCTCCCACGTCGGATATTCGTACGATCTCACACGCTCAGGCAAGGATCGGGCGCAGTCCCGCGGGCACAATGGACATGCGAACTCTTCGCCGAACCATGTGTCCGCCCGCCCCTGACCCGACACCCCCAACCCGACACCAATGCCGAGGACCTTGTCTCACGTGGCCACTCCCCGCACTGTGCCGTCGCCCCGCCGCGCCCTGACGATCGCCGCGCTGGCTTTCGCGTGCACGGTGGCTGCGGCGTGCTCGACGCCGTCGCACGAGTCGGTGGGTGCCTCGACTCCTTCTCCCTCAGGTGCCGTACCCGCGACCGCCAAGGTGTCGGCCGCTGTTCCCCGAGGCGCAGCAGCCAAGGACATAGACAATCAGGCGGCCGAGTCGAAGATCGCGCTGCATCGCTACTTCTACGCGGTATCGACCGGGCAGGCCGATCCTCGACAGAACTGGATGGACCTCTACCTTCCGCCTCGGCAGGGCAAGGTCCCGCTGGTCGTGCTCATCCACGGCGGGGCATGGCAGGCCAAGATCGGGGCGGGCACGTTCGCCACCTTCGCGCGACGCCTGGCCGAACGCGGACTGGCCGTGGTCAACGTCGAGTACCGCCGGGTCGGCAATGGCGGCGGCTGGCCGACGACCTTCGTCGACGTCGCGTCGGCAATGGACGCCATCCCCGACCTCGCGAAGGCCTATCCCCAGCTCAACCTCCGCAACGCCGTCGCCGTCGGACACTCGGCAGGTGCGCAGCTCGCGGTGTGGGCGAGTACGCGACAGGACCTGCGTCAAGGCGAGGTCGGCGCATCCCCGACGTTCCGTCCGACGACCGTCATCTCGCTGGCCGGCCCTCTCGACATGCGTCGAGCCGTCGCCATGGGCGACAAGCGCATCGTGCGCGTACTCGGCGGCACGCCTGCCCAGGTTCCCGACCGTTACGCGTCGGTCGACCCGATCCAGAATCTCGATCCGCAGACACCGGTCATCGCGATCGCCGGAACGTCGGATCATGTGGTGCCGCACGTGCTCTCGCAGGATTACGTCGCGGCGGATGCGAAGGCGGGTGGGCGCGCGCAGGCGATCATTATGCCGGGACAGACACACTCGTCGCTCGTGGATCCCAAGTCGAAGGCGTTCGCGCAGATACTCGAGCTGATCACACGCATCACCAACGACATCCACGCGAACGGCTCGTGACACGCGGGTCCCGCTAACGCCCCTGACCGCTCGCGGATCGGCGTCGGCCACCGCGTCGATACCGACGTCGTCGGAGTAAAATACTCTTCTGCCCGAGCCCGTGGCATGCAGTGTTCGTCGACGTATGTAGGGGTCAGAGTGCTTGACGAATCCCGTCAGAATGCAGGGGCGGACGACGCCCAGCACGTGGGTAGTTTCCGCTTCTTCTTCGAGAGCCAGACCTGGGAGTGGTCGGACGAGGTCGCACGGTTGCACGGCTACCGGCCCGGGGAGGTCACTCCGACGACCGCGCTGTTGGCCACGCACAAGCACCCCGACGATCGCGGTGCGTTCGAGACGATGGTGCGCGACATGCTCGTTCACCGCACACCGTTCTCGAGCAGGCATCGGATCGTCGACAAGGCGGGACGGACGCGACATGTCACTGTTGTCGCCCAGCCGATGCTCGACAGCGACGGGCGCGCCATCGGCACCGAGGGGTTCTATCTCGACATGACCGAGATGCACACCGAAGCGCTGCGCGAGGTCGACCGCCATATCGACCAGTTCCGGAAGACGCAGTCGGTGATCGAGCAGGCCAAGGGGATGATCATGCTCGTCTACAGCGTGAGCGACGACCGCGCGTTCGAGGTTCTGCGGTGGAGGTCGCAGACGTCGAACACCAAGCTCCACGTGATCTGCTCGAACATCGTCAGCGCGAGCAGCGGACTGACGATGTCCGGTCCGACCCGACAACAGTTCGATCAGCTCCTACTGTGTTCGCACTTACCGCTCGACGAGGTGGCCGACACGAACTGAGCTCGAATCGGCCATGTTTCAAAGCCGTTCGATGTGGGCACGCTGGAAGTGAAGGACCCGACACCGAAACGGAGGACTGATGCGAGCAGCGACCTGGCAGGGCCGACGAGACGTCCGCGTCGAAAACGTGCCCGACCCCGTCATCGAAGAACCGACCGACGCGATCATCAGGGTGACGTCGACCAACATCTGCGGTTCGGACCTGCATCTCTACGAAGTGCTCGGGGCATTCATGAACCCCGGCGACATCCTCGGCCACGAGCCGATGGGAATCGTGGAAGAGGTGGGTGCCGACGCGGGCGACCTGGCTGTCGGAGACCGCGTGGTCATCCCGTTCCAGATATCGTGCGGAACCTGCCACATGTGTTCGGATGAGCTGTACACGCAGTGTGAGACCACGCAGGTACGCGCGCAGCACATGGGAGCTGCACTGTTCGGGTATTCGGAGCTCTACGGCTCGGTACCCGGCGGGCAAGCCGAGTACCTGCGGGTGCCCCAGGCCCAGTTCACACACATCAAGGTGCCCGACGACGCCCCGGATTCTCGCTACGTCTACCTTTCGGATGTTCTCCCGACGGCCTGGCAGGCAGTGGAGTACGCGGACATCCCGTCCGGCGGGTCGGTGACCGTCCTCGGGCTCGGCCCGATCGGTGACATGGCGGCGCGCATCGCTGCCCATCGCGGAGCACGTGTCATCGGTGTCGATCTCGTGCCCGAGCGGCTCGCCAGGCTCGAGCAGCGCGGCATCGAGACCATCGATCTGCGAGCGGTCGACGATATCGGCGACGAGATCCGCGACCGTACCGACGGCAGAGGGACCGACGCGGTCATCGATGCAGTCGGCATGGAGGCACATGGCTCACCCGGGGCCCGATTCCTACAGCGGGCGGTGGGACTACTTCCCGACGCCGCCGCCAAGCCCGTCATGGAGCACGCGGGAGTCGATCGGCTCGCTGCCCTCTATTCGGGAATCGACATCGTTCGCCGCGGCGGAACGCTGTCATTGATCGGCGTGTACGGGGGCAGCGCCGATCCGCTACCCATGCTGACGATGTTCGACAAACAGATCCAGCTGCGGATGGGCCAGGCGAATGTGAAGAAGTGGGTCAACGACATCATGCCCCTCCTCGGAGACGACGACCCCCTCGGCGTCGATTCCTTTGCGACACATGAGCTTCCTCTCGACGACGCCGCGCACGGCTACGACATCTTCCAACGCAAGGCACAGGGCGCGGTCAAGATCGTGCTGAAGCCGTGAGCCGGCCGACGACCGTGGCTCCCTGCCGTGCTCTGCACGTCGAAGCGTCCGTCAGTTGTCGGTCTCGGAGAGTGATGTTCGCAGCGTCCCGAGAGCCTTCGTCAGTAGCCGGGAGACATGCATCTGGGAGATCCCGATCTCCGCGGCGATCTCGCTCTGCGACATCGACCTGACGAATCGTAACGAGAGGATGCGGCGCTCCCGCTCGGGCAGTCGCTCCAGCGCGGGCCCAAGCGTCACGGAGTCGTCGACGCGCGTCAGTTCGGGATCGTCGTGGCCGAGTCGATCCGCAAGCGGCGATGTCTGACCGGTTTCGGCGTCGATCGACACCGAGGCGTAGGCCGACCGCGCCAACAATCCGTCGATGACGTCGGAGACGGGCAGGTCGAGGAACTCGGCCAGTTCACTCGGACGCGGTGAGCGGCCGAGCCGCTGCACCAGGTCGTCGGCGGCTCTCGTGATGTCGAGCGAGGCGTCCTTGGCCCGCCGCGGCACCCTGATCGACCACATCACGTCACGGAAGTGCCGCTTCACCTCACCCATCATCGTCGGCACCGCGAAAGCCAGAAAACTCGTCCCCAGCGCGGGATCGAAACGGTCGACGGCGTTGAGAAGTCCCAGCCTAGCGACCTGGAGGAGGTCGTCGAAGCTCTCTCCACGATCGGCGAATCGGCGAGCGATGTGCTCGGCGAGAGGCAGACACCGCGAGACGACCTCGTCGCGGATCACCGCGCGCCGGACCGGGTCACGAAGCGCCCGCATCTCACCGAGCATGTCGACGACTTCGGAGTAGTCGTCCGGGTGATCACCCGACTCGACGGGCGGAGTAGGAGTCACCGAATCCTCTTCCCGATCACCCGTCTCGATCACCGACTTCTGGCACGTTCACTTTTCGGCTTTCCTTGAAGACCCGCACTCTGCACCGTACCGTCGGAAGAAGCGGTTCAGCCAACAGCTGCAGAGCGGGTATGCACCCGCGCCCCATGCAACCGAATGGACGGACACGCGCGTATGAGCTTGCACCACATTCAGCTCTCCCCACCGTCGACCCGATCGCGCGTGGTCACAGTGACGCCGACGCCCGAGATCATTCCGAGATATCCTGAAACTGTTGCCCTGCAACACTTTTCCAGCTCCATCGACGCCCGGAACATTGCTGATGTCGCCGCCGCACTCGATGCCGTTCTCGCGCAGGTCCCGGGGTGGGCGATCATCGACATGACCGCCGTGGACTTCGTGAACGTCTCCGGGGTGGCATTGCTCGCCCGCTTCTGCGAGGACGCGAAGCACGCAGGAATCGTCATCACGTGCGCCGCGAACAAAGGTGTATCCCGCGCCGTCGCGCTGTGCGCTTCTGCGATCCCCACCGATGAATTGTCGTGCGCGGCTCTCCTCGAGGCGCTCGACGTCGACGCCCCCGACGACAGAGTCGTCATGTGACTACCGACGACAGCGTCGTCATGTGAATACCGACGACAGCGTCGTCATCTGAGAACCGACGTGCACGGTCATTCGACAGTGCCGCGCTTGGAAATCCGCACCCGCACCTTTCGCCCGGCCGCTCCGTCGGGTCTGGCATGACGACCACCGACCAGCGGCTGCCGGGTCTCGTCGTCGGAGAGACTCACCGACCGCGCGTCGGTGAGTGTTTCGAGGACACGCCACCCGAATCCTGTTGTGTCTATGTCGAATCGCGGGTCGGCCACGGTCTCGAAGTCGCACACGAAGTCGGCTCCGTCGACGCCGATGGCCAGGTCAAGACGCGGTGCCCGATCGGACGCGCCCGCCATGAGCTGCGAGCAGACCTCGTCGACGGCGAGCTTCACGTCGACGACGTCGTCGAACACCCAGTCCGCGGCGAACAGCGCGTGCTCGACCACGGACCGGATGATCGGCAGATTGGTGGGTGTCGCGGGCACCGACAGCGTGATCGTGCCCTCGGCGATGCCGACGTGGTCGTCGATCGTCGCTCGTTCGTCGGCGATTCCGTGATCCCCCACGGTCGTCCTCTCGTCTCGTCGTCCTGCCGTCCGATGCCGTCGCGGCCCGACCGTCTGGGCTCGCCTCGTCTGGGCTCGCCTCGTCTGGGCTCGCCTCGTCTGGGCTCGCCTCCAGCCGACCGGCGCGGTGGCGCCACCGTCATACAGCGGCGTACCCACCCTCACCGCACATCAAACACCGTCGCGATGTTTGGTTTCCGGCCGCTCGGGTATTACGACCATTGTCACTCGATCCTGCAGAAAAGGTAGAGACGTATGAAGCCCGGTACCCCGGCGATTCCCACACCCATCACGGCGATCCCGACCCCGACGGCCGATCCCACCCTCACAGATCGGCTGACGGACAACCGCGATCTGACCGATGTGTATCGGCCACAGGAGGACACATGGCTGCTGATCGAGCAGTTGTGTCTCGGCGGTTTCGCGTCCGGTGCGCGAGTGGCGGATCTGTGTACCGGCAGCGGGGTGATCGCCTACCAGTGCGCGGCACTCGGCGCGCAGTCGGTGCTTGCCGTCGACAGTTGTGCAACGGCGGTTGACGCCGCGCGGGAACGGTGTGAGAAGGCCCCATGTGCGGTGACTGTGGAACACAGCGATGTCTCGGCGCTGGTCGGACGCGGTCGATTCGACCTGGTGACGTGCAATCCCCCGTATGTGCCCGCTCTACCGCTCGCCGGCGCCGACGTCCTCGATCCCGAGATGGCGCCCCGACATTCGTGGGACGCGGGGACCGACGGCCGCAGGGTGTTGAACACGCTGTGCGCGATCGCCCCTCATCTACTGGCTCCGGGTGGAACGTTGTTGGTGGTCCAGTCGGAGTTCGCGAACATCGACACCACGGTGGAGTCGCTGCGATTCAGCGGGTTGAACGTCGAGATCATCGCGACCAAGTCCATTCCGTTCGGGCCCGTGCTGCGACGGCAGAGCGCGTGGCTCGAGGCGCGCGCCCTACTCGAACCGGGACGTCGAACGGAGAAGCTCGCTGTCATCGCCGCACACCGCGCGGTGTCGCCGGACGGTGTACCGCGATGAGCGAGCGGTCGACGGGTGCGCGACGTGACGCCGTGCCCGTACGCGTCAGTCGCGGAGGGCCCGTGATGATCCCCGGGCCCGTCGACATCGAGCTCCCCGACGGCACACACGTGCAGTCCGACCGGTTCCTCGTCGCGGTGTGCGCCTGCGGTCGAAGCCGCACCTACCCACTGTGCGACACCAGTCATCGGCGACGTCGAGCGTCGCCCTCGACATAGCCGAATCCGAGGGCAACGGTTCAGCGCACGTTGCCGCCATCGACCCAGAGCCGTTTCAGCCCGGCGTCGAAGGCGTCTTCGACCAGCAGGAACCCGCGGATACCGAGAACCACATCCGGTTCGAGTTGCGGCTCCGCCGCGAGGAGATCGCCGACGACGTCCGTGCGCAGAACCTGTTCGTGCACGGCGTCGGCCTCCACGTGTTCTGAGTAGAAGTATTGGCACTCTGCGGGTGCGTCGAGGCTCCTCAGCCCCGCGAGTAGTCGCGCCGAACCCGGTGACGACGTGATCTCGGTTGCCGCCAGGTGCCCGACGGCAGCGGCCCGCAGCGCACGGTGCAGCCCGAACATCGACATGAGGTTCACCGGTGCGATCGCCCAGCCCGGGGCCCGATCCAGGTAGTGCAGATGGTCGGTGCACAATCCGGCGGCGTCCATCAGGTCGGCGAAGAGTTCCTGGTGCACAGCCTCGCCGCGACCACCGCCGAACTCGTCGAACTCCACCGCAACGAAGGCGGCCTTCGCCGTGCGACGCAGTCGGGGTATGGCCCACGCGTGGGGGTCGGCTTCCTTCAGGTGATAGACGGACCGCAACGCGAAGAGGTCCAGGAACCTGTTCCAGTCGGGCTCATCGCGAAGAAGGTAGGAGACGCCGTCGCCCTCGGGCGGAGTGATGCTGAGCGCGTCCATCTCGTCATTCGCGGTCAGACCACCGAGATCGCCGACGTCTCGCCGGACCGCGCCGAGGAACAACTGCTCGAGGTGGCGACGGAACGCCAGCACCGACACGTCCCATTCCCGGTCATCGTCGACGCCGTCGAAACCCGAGTAGTGCAGCTCGTACGCGACGTAGAGCGCCAACTGCAGGTCGTCACCGTACGGATCGATGTCCGGGCCCTCCCGCACAGTCGCCGACATCTCGGTTCCCTCGGCGAGTGCGGTGATGAGTTGTCCCGACAGCGGCCCACGCGGACGCGGCAGCCGCGCCCGCGTGGGGGTCCTGCCTGAGCCATCGAGCCCGCGGGCTGGGGCATCGAAGCCATGGACATGCTGTGCGGTATCGGTCACGTCGTCCTCCTGGCACTGGGCAGCGGCGTTCTGCCCTGCATAGCAGGCATACCCCGCGGCCGGGAGGATCAAACATCGCGAGCGCTACGCGGGTACCGCCCTGGAGCCGAAGCTTCCGACGGGCTCGAACCTGCCCAGTACGTCGTCGGCCGATTCACCGGACACCGCGGTGATGAAACCGAGGACATCGTCACGGTCGCCGAGGGTCAGGAGGGGGTTGGGATCGGAGAGCAGCCCGAAGAGTGCCGACGCGACGTCGGTGTTGACGGCCGCGGCCGGGAACGCCAACTCGAGATGGGTCGCGTAGTCGGGATCGCCGAGATAGAGCCGGGTCACCTCCACAGACGCGTGTCCTCTTCTCTCCCAATGTTTCTCGAACTCATCGGTCAACCATTGCGCCGTGAACTGCGCCGATGGATCGTCATCGATCCGCGCCTTGGCGGCCCGTACCAACTCGGCGACCTGGATCAGTGAGTTCTGTGCACCCTGGCCTGCGACGGGGTCGACGGCGATCGCGGTGTCGCCGATGGCCGCAACGACATGGTCGCTCTTCGTGGTGCCAACGGGCTTGCGGACGGTTGGGGTGACGCCACCCTTCAACCACGAGTACGGATCGGCGTCGATGACCTGGAGTTGGTGAATCGCAGGGGCGTCGGCGGGGAACCATTCGTCGAAGATGTCGACGATCGCCTGCCGCGCTGACGCGGAGTCGGTGACGTTGTCGATCAGGGGCGCCCACGCGCCGTCTGGCTTGGCGAAGACGATGAACGACCACGTCGCACCTGCGTCCTTGTGCAGGAAGGGACCGACGAAGATCTCGCCGTTTTCGCTGTCCAGGTTGAACAGCGACTGACGTCCGCCGTCGGCTGCGCGGTAGGCGAACGTGTCGGGCCCGTGGTCGAGCCCGGTCAGCGTGACCTGCAGCAGCCGACGTTGCGGCTCACGGTAGTGGGTGCGCTCGTCGTCGACGGGGAAGAACGAGGCGAGCCCGCCCTTGCCCGTGGCGACGAGGGTCAGGTCGTTGTCGGCCGCGATCTCGTCGAGACGGTCGGGGTCGACGGCCTCGACCTCGAAGCGGCCGCCGCGCTCGAGGAAACGACCGAGCCGGTCATCGGCGCGTAAGCGCAGGTCGACGGCCTGCGCGACGTATCCGTAGTCGGGGTTGAATTCGAGGACGTCGACGCGGTCGGTGCCCTCGCCCGAGGAGAGCCGAACGCTGATGCCGGTGGTGTTGCCCACCTCGTAGAGGTCGTCGATGATCTGTGCGTCCCAGTCGCGTGAGCTGCCGAACAGCACGCCGACGCCGGTCGGTGGGACCTTGTCTCGCAACGACTCTCGATCGCGGTCGCTGTAGAGAGTGACGTCGAATCCCGCGTCGAGGAAGCCGAGCGCAGCGCTCGTGCCGGTTACTCCCGCGCCGACGATCGCAACGGATCGACGTTTCTGGTCTGCCATGTGTGCTCCTTTGGGTCTGGACTTTTCGACGATGGACACAGCGTGCGCGATGCACTGTGGCGGGAAAAGACTTAGAAGCATGAAGGCGCAAACCTCCCGCGCCGACGGGGTCCGCAGACCGGGTCGTTCGCCGCGCTACCATCGCTGCCTGTGAGTTCCACGCTTTCCGACGCCGGGATCGCCGCCGGCACCCCGAACGAGGACGCCGCGACCGGCAACACCTCGGGGTACCGCCTCGACCTCGATGGTCTGCGGGGTATCGCGATCGCGCTGGTCGCGATCTTCCACGTGTGGTTCGGACGGGTGTCCGGCGGCGTCGACGTGTTCCTCACCCTGTCCGGCTACTTCTTCATCGCCTCATTGCTCAAGCACGTCATCGCGACCAACCCGCCGAACGTGTCGTGGCGACGGGCGGTGAATCCGTGGCCCCGCTTCTGGCGGCTGGTACGTCGCCTCTTGCCCGCGCTGCTCGTCGTACTGGCTGTCATCACCGCCCTGATCGCACTGATCATGCCCAGAACCCGTTGGGGCCCTTTGGGTTCGGAAATCCAGGCGAGTGCGCTCTATTACCAGAACTGGCACCTCGCGTTCGACTCACAGGACTACGCCGCCGCGGATTCGGCGAACAGTCCGATGCAGCATCTGTGGTCGATGTCGATGCAGGGCCAGTTCTTCGTGCTCACGCTCGTGTGCATGCTCGCGCTCGGCGGCGTCCTGAAGTTGCTCGCGCGTCGCACCTCGGTGTTCGGCGAGGCCCGCGTCATTCGTGGCATCGTCGGCGTCGCATTGCTGGCCGTCGCAGTCGTCTCGTTCGCCTGGGCGGTGTACCGCCACGGCGTCAATCAGCCGTTCAACTACTACGACACGGTCGCGAGGCTGTGGGAGCCGCTCGCAGGCGGGCTGTTGGCCGTCGCCATCCCTCAACGACTCACGCAGGTACATCGCAACCGACTGGCGGTGCCCGGTTGGCTGCGCGACGTCGTCGGTGTTGGGGCCCTCGCGCTCATCGTGAGCTGCGGCTGGTGGATCAGCGGGGTGTCGGAGTATCCGGGCGTCTGGACGTGGATTCCCGTCGGCGCAACGCTCGCGCTGATCTGGACGGGTTCACCCGCCGCCCGCGACGCGGCGTCGAACGACGCAGGACTGATCAGCCGAGCGCTCGCGCACCCGCGTCTGGTGTGGCTCGGTTCGGTGGCCTACGCGCTCTACCTGTGGCATTGGCCGCTGCTCATCTTCTACCTCGCGTGGCGCTTCCAGGACGACGTGAGCTGGTACGAGGGCACTGCGATTCTCGCCGTATCGCTGCTGCTCGCGTGGCTGACGACCCGGTACATCGAGGCTCCGCTGCGATCCGGACGGAACACCGGTTTCGGCCGCTCGTATCGTGTCGCGCTCACCGCCCTGCTCGTAATCGCGACGATCATCGCAGGCACGACGGCCGTCGTCTGGCAGCGGAACGCAGCGAACGCGACGGTCAACACCGACAACCTCGACCCCCGGCTCTACCCCGGTGCGCGCGCGTACCTCGACGGCGCGCCGACGCCCCGCGTCGACCCGCAGCCCACCCCGGAGGTCGTCGACAAGGACTGGCCGATCACCTCGTACGACTCGATGATCAGCGGCTGGAAGGACCCGACGATCAAGGTCGGCGTCTACGGCGATCCCGCCGCCACACGCACCGTCGCGCTGGTCGGCGGATCGCACGCGGAACAGTGGATCACCGCGCTCGACGCCGTCGGCAAGCAGCGCGGATTCCGGGTCACCACCTACCTGAAGGTCGGCTGCGCGTTGACCACCTCCCACGTCTTCACCTGGTTCGGGCAGAAGTACTACCAGTGCAACGACTGGTCACGACGTGTGATGGGCCGGTTGGCCGTCGACAAACCCGACGTCGTGTTCACCAACAGCACACGGCCCGTCGAGAACGGTCCCGGCGACACCGTTCCCAAGGACTACACCGACATCTTCACGCAGTTCCGTGACCGGGGACAGCGGGTCGTCGCGGTGCGCGACAACCCCTGGGCGCACGGCAAACTCAAGCCGCCGGAATGCCTCGCACAGGGCAAGAAACCGCAGGTCTGCGGCGTCGACCGGGATGTGGCGATGGCGGAGGCAGACCCCGCGCAGGCCATCGCATCGCAGTATCCGAACATGTCATTTCTCGACTACACCGACGCGATGTGCAGCCCGACCTACTGCCCGGCCGTCGTCGGCAACATCCTGGTCTGGCACGACTACCACCACCTGTCGGCGACGTTCGTGCGCAGCCTTATCCCCGCGGTCGACGCCGATCTGGGCCGTGCGCTGCGGTGGTGGTGATCTCGACAGGCTCGATCAGCATCGGCGGTGAGACTCGCTGACAGCTACGTCTCAGGGAGCGTCCAGACTGCACTGATAAGCTCATAGTCGATAACGGGAGGATCACGGCCCATCAACGCGATGGTGCCGCAACGTTGACGCAAGGGGCGGGCATCGAGGCTCGGGTACCCGGTCGACTGACGAGATCCGGCCACGAACACCGTCCACGAGAACTGTCAGGGGCTGAGTCTGAGTATGTCGACGACGTTGGTTTCGCGTGCAAACGAGTCGACGGCCGTCGCCGACGCCTCGGTTACGCGACCGACTCGCCGCCCCTATCTGCACCAGGTCGACCTGATCCGAACGGTGACGTTCTCACTGGTCATCTTCGTGCACTGCCTCACGCAGACCACCAACGAGTTCACCAGCATGCCGGTCAACACCACGTCGCTGCTGCTGCACTTCACGCGCAACACGTTCTTCGCACTCACCGGCTTTGTGCTGATGTACCAGAACTTCGACAAGCAAGACTTCAGTGCACCGACGTTCTGGAAGCGTCGAATCAAGCTGGTGATCTATCCGTACGTGATCTGGTCGGCCGTCTACTGGGTGGTCAACATGTGGCTGGCGGGCAAGCTCACCGAGATCCCGACGAGCCTGACCAACTTCTTCTACCAGCTCAGTTGGGGCCTCTCCGGGTTCCAGATGTACTTCCTGTTCGTGATGCTGCAGGTCTATCTGATCTTCCCGCTGGTGGTCTGGCTGCTGCGCGCAACCACCGGGCATCACCTGGCGCTACTGGGTGTCAGCCTGGTGCTGCAGTTCGTCGTCGCCGCGACCATCACGCATTGGAATCCGCCCGCGACCGTCGCGGCCCACTGGTGGCACAACTACGCCACGTTCGTCCCCTATCAGTTCTTCATCCTGTACGGCGCTGTCGCCGCGGTGCACCGCAAGCAGATCGGCGCATGGCTGCAGGGCAAGGGCTGGTGGTTGTTCGGCGCGCTGCTCGTGACCGCGGCGATCGCCGTCGGCTCGTACATCGGGGGCGTCTGGTTCGCGGGCAAACCGGTGCACGACAACAACTCCGCGTTCTACCCCGCCTTGGTTCCGTTCCTGGTCGTCGCGATGACCTGCCTGTACGCGGTTGCCCTGCACTGGGCCGAGAACCGACGTGAGTTCACCCCGCGGTTCGCGCGGGCCGTGAAGTACGCGTCCAATCGCTCGTTCCCGGTGTTCCTCGTCCATGTGCTGGTGCTGACGATGATCATGTACCCGCAGCGCAACGGCACGTCGTGGGTGCGTGACGCCATGGGTCAGCCGTGGTCGACCATCGTCGTCTACCTGGGCACACTGGCCGGGTCGCTGCTGCTCGTCGAGATTCTGCGCCGACTCCCCGGCGCGCTGTACCTGACCGGCCGCCCGCGGATTCCGTTCCGTAGCCCGCGCGCCGACTCCGCGCCGAGTGCACCTGCCGTCGTAGGGGCGTCGTCGTAGGGGCGTCGTCGTAGGGGTTTCGTAGACGCGGCTCGTTCTGGTGAACGCGGTCGGTACACCAGACGCGTCTGCCGAATCGGGCGGCGTTTGGCGGGCAGGCGCGGGCGTCAGAGAACACTGA
The DNA here is from genome assembly GCF_002500165.1 of Gordonia sp. UBA7860. Classification (NCBI taxonomy): domain Bacteria; kingdom Bacillati; phylum Actinomycetota; class Actinomycetes; order Mycobacteriales; family Gordoniaceae; genus Gordonia; species Gordonia sp. UBA7860. Next base: position 34,951 of record NZ_DLSO01000027.1, read on the forward strand.
GCAACGCTCGGGGTCGAGCGAGGAACGTCTCCCGAATGTGGTTGCGCGCCAACGTCCACCACGAGCACGGGCACTGCGCCTCGACGCCGAGCGCGTCGATCCCACGTGCACGACACAATGCGATGGCGCGCGAGACGTGAAAGTCCTGCGTGACGATCACCACCGCATTCGACGCCGCCTCGCCGATCACCTCGGGTAGCCGTCTGCAACTGCGTTCGGTGTCGTACCCGGCGGGGTCGTCGACGATCACTGACGCGGGCACGCCGTGCGCCTCGAGGTAGTCGCGCATCACGGCAGGCTCGTCGCCGGCATCCGCATCGCCGTTGCCGGAGACGACGACGCGCGCGACGGCGCCCGTCCGGTACAGCTCGAGCGCCGTGTCGAGGCGTCCCCGCACATACGAACCCGGCTCGCCGTCGGAGACCAGGGAGCCGAGGACGAGCAGGGTCGACCGGTTCGGGATGCGCTGCGCGTCGACGATTCGGCCCGACGACGCCACGAACACCCAGGTCGCAGCTATCGTAACGACGAGTTCGCCGACCACGAGGAGCACAAGCAACAATCGACCCGCAACGCTGCTGATCCGCGATCCGGTGTTCACCGCTCACACGCTAATCAACGGCGATCGGGGAGATCTGACGTGTGGTCCATGCGGCACGGTGGATACTGGTGTGATCAACCACTGATGCTCTGGTCGTTGTGACCATCATCAATCGTTGTGACCATCATCAATCGTTGTGACCACCGTCGTCGTCGAACAGAACCCAGGGGGCCTCATGTCATACATGCCCGTTACCGCGTCGATGTTTCTGCTGGCAGAGACCCGCGATCAACCGATCCACGTCGGCGGACTGCAACTGTTCATTCCTCGCGAGGGCCAGTCGTCCACCGAACTGGCCGAGGAGATCTTCGAGACGTTCTACTCCTGCACCGACGTGCATCCGCTGTTCCGCAAGCGGCCGGCGCAACCTGTCAGCCTCGTCGGGTCGTTGATGTGGTCGTTCGACGACGAGATCGACTTCGACTATCACGTCCGCCGTGCCGTCCTGCCCCGTCCCGGGCGCATCCGCGAACTGTTCCGCTATGTCTCGCTCCATCACGGCACACTGCTCGACCGGAACCGTCCGATGTGGGAGGTCCACGTCATCGACGGTCTTGAAGACGGTCGCGTCGCGCTGTACACCAGGATCCACCATTCGATCGTCGACGGCGTATCGGCTCTGCGGCTACTGGAACGAACACTGAGCGAAGACCCCGACGACCGGTCGGGTACCGCGCCGTGGAATCCGTCCTTGATGCGACGACGCCCCAAACCGACGGCGCCCGCCAAGGGATTGCTGTCGCGAATCGGCGACATCGCAGGCACCGCAACGGGACTCGCGGGTGAAGTCGTCGGACTGGGCGCGGCCGCGGCAAAGGTCGCATACACCGCATTCACCGATGACGCCTTCGTCCCGCCACTGCATGCCGCACCGAAGACAATTCTCGACGTCCCCATCGGCAGTGCCCGGCGGTTCGCCGCACAGCGGTGGGAGCTCACCCGTCTGCGCGCGATCGCCGACGAAATGGACATCACCATCAATGACGTCATGGTCGCGATGTGCTCGGGCGCGATGCGCGCCTACCTGATCGACCAGGACGCCCTTCCCGACGCACCACTCATCGCTGCGATGCCGGTCTCACTGCACACCGACAACGACGCCGACGGCAACAACATCACCGCGATCATGGTGAATCTCGCTACCGACCAGCCGGATCCGGAACGACGCCTGGCCACGATCATCGCGTCGACCCGCAAGAGCAAGGAAGTGGTGCGGAGCCTGTCTCCTGTGCAGTCAATGGCGTTGGGCGCGGCCAACTTTGCGCCACTGGCTCTCGCCACCGTGCCGGGATTCGTGCGGTACACGCCTCCGCAGTTCAACCTGATCATCAGCAACGTTCCCGGCCCGAAGACCGATATGTATTGGAACGGGGCCAAACTCGACGGTGTCTATCCGGCATCGATTCCGCTGGGCGGGCAGGCGATCAACATCACCGTCGCCACCACCGCCGACCACATCAACTTCGGGCTGACCGGCGCCCGCAAGGAGGTGCCCAGCCTGCAGCGGCTGCTCACCCACCTCGACACCTCGTTGGAGGAGTTGGAGAAGGTCGCGGACGTGGGCGCATGATCCCGACATCGGATTGATTGCAGTGCAACGTGTTTCAGCACGGGTGCACCGAGTCGGCATAGTCGAGCCACGTCGGCAGGCTGCTGACGAATGCGCTCCTGGTGTCGGGTGAACCGGCAGCACGCCAGTCAACGACATCTTTGATCTCGATCTCGTACTTGCGCCACTCGAACCAGTTGATCATCTTGAGCATCGGATAACGCGACGGTATGTCGGCGGCGAAGACCTGCCGCCACCACGTCGACTTCACCGCGAGCTCCGAGGCACCCCGAGCCGCACGCGACGGGGTGTAGATCGCGGCGGTCTCGACAATCGCCACCGGCTTGTGATGCTCCGTGCCGTAGATCCGATAGAAGTTCGGCACGGTGAGGTCGTGACCCGCGCTTCCGTTGTAGCGACCCTCCAGCATGGCGGCGAACTTTCCGGGTTCGCTTACGTCATTGTTGCCCCACGGACGGCGATTTCCCCAGTGGTACAACGAAATCCCCACCCAGTCGACCGCGTCGTCGCCCGGATAGTACGGCGCATATGCATCGTCGGATGCGGTGAGTTTCCCGTCACGATTGGTGTCGGTCAACCGGAAGCTGTCTGTTCCGATGCGCGCCATGTACTTTCCGCCTTCGAATGGATACCCGCCACCGTAATTCGGCGCCCACATCATCGCCGTCCCCGGCGCTTTGCGATGGACCATCTCGGCCACCCGACGGAATGTCTCGACGTATGCCCTGGGTTGCTGACCCCACGCGTACCAGGAACCGTTCATCTCGTGTGCGAATCGAAGTACGACGGGAACACCCGAATCGTTCAGCTTGCGCAAGTCGTCACCCAGACGACCGACGACACCCTCAGTGATCGCCGCCAATCCGGCATGAGGCTCCAGGGTCAGCACCATGATGCCGCGTTCGTCACGCACCTGCGCGGCGGCGGCGACAGTATGTGACCAGGTCTCGTTGTTGTACGGGATGTCGGAAAACTGCACAGCCACCGCGGGGGCGTGTCCAAGGTTGTCTTGATGTTCTCGGAGGCTTTCGGACTGCCAGTCGAGATTGACGCCGAACAGGACTCCCGAGGCCGGGACCGCCCGATGGAAGTCAGTGACAGCGCAGGGCGGTGTCGGCTTGGGCAGGTAGTGCGTGAACAGGGCACCCGCGGCCCCGACACCGATCACCATGGCGATGATCGGGATCAGTGCGGATGGGCGTCGCCGACGGCGCCGCGACCACCGCTCCGCGAAGCCCTGCTCCGCCAGGCCATCTGGAGGCGTTGTCTCGCTATCGATTGGCGGGCTGGTCATGTCATGCCACACTTTCCTCACCAGTGCTACCGAACGGAACGGACCTGTTGTGAGACCACGTACACGGACAGAGAATGTCGACGTCGCGCGTATCGCCATGCCGCTCGTCGCATTCATCCTGGTGCTCGCGCTCGGTGCTTGCAGCAACGGTGGCGACTCCACAGCTCCGCACCACATTCGTTGGGGCGCTTATCTTCCCGACTTGAAGGGGAGCGACGTCGACTCCGACGCCGGGGTGGTCGGGGTGACGACCCGTGCCGATCGTCCACTGGATCTGATCCTCACCTTCAGCGGACTCAGCGAGCCCGTACCGAACGCGGATCTGGCTAGAATCGCCGAGACAGGTGCTGTTCCGATCGTGAGCATCGAACCGTGGAACCCGTCGGGCGGTGTCAACCAATCGAACTACCGACTGTCGCGGATTGCCAACGGCGCGTTCGATTCCGACCTTCGACGGTGGGCGAGGGGCCTGAAGGATTTCGGTCGGCCGGTGATCGTCCGGTTCGCCCACGAAATGAACGGCGACTGGTACCCGTGGGGTATGCACGTGAACGGCAACACTCCACAGTCCTACATCGACGCCTGGCGTCACGTCCGATCGATCCTGACTTCGATTGATCCGCACAATATCTCGATGGTTTGGGCGCCGATGGCTGCGATTTCGGGCATCCCTGGGTTCGACGCCGTCTACCCCGGCGACGGCGAGGTCGACTACCTGGGGATCGATGGCTACAACTGGGGCAACGATGGAAAACACGGTTGGGCCTCACCGGAATTCATCTTCTCGGATGCATTTGTCAGCCTCCGCCGACTCGGCGCCAAGCCCATCCTGGTCACCGAGGTGGCATCCGCCGAAGACACAGATCCAGCACGAAAAGCCACATGGATCCACGATTTTGTCTCGCTCGTCAGTCGCGAGCCAAACGTCGACGGCTTCGTATGGTTCCAGGCGAACAAGGAGCGAGACTGGCGCTTCAATTCGACCCCACAGAGCGAGGACGCATTTCGGTCCGCATTGGACGCGGTCCCCGCGACCTAGCGTCGAGTACGCGCCGTTCACGGATCAGCGCCGCGTTTCTATCCGGGTAGAGCACTAGTATTTCGCCCAACCCGAGTGCGTCGAGCGCGTCGGCGACAGCGGGCGAATGCCCGAAGATCCGCAGATCCGCGCGGTGCCTCCGTGCCGACCGAACCGCATTCATGAGATCAGCCATACCCGACGGCGTCACACGGGAGACACCGCTGACGTCGACGAGCACCAGCGTGACACCGTCCGCACACAGCTGGCCCACATCGTTGTGGACGCTCGAGGACACGTCCCACACAACGATCACGGCGACATCGGCGATGTCGGATGAACCCGTCGTGGCATCCACCCCGGCGGACTGATCGGACCGAGCCGCGTCATCCGCGCCGTTGTTCGTCACCATCTCAAATGACTCAGGGAGCGTTGCCTCCAGACCGCTGTTGGTCGATTCCGACGCATCCTGCACCTCGCGAGTGGCCGAGAAGAGGCGCCTACGACGTGCGAATCGCGCACTGCGCGTCACTGTTTGGATTCGCCCCTGATCGCGGTCAGCCGCTGCGGCACGGTCGGTGTAGAGGACCATGACCCTATTGAGATCGAGTGCGTCGAGTGCATCCAGTATCGCCACCGATGTTCCGTAGATACGCAAATCGGCCTGTCGCGACCGTGCCCAACGTACAGCGTGCATGAGTTCGGCCATCCCGGACGGTGTCACCGTGGTGACCTTGCCGACGTCGACCAGCACCAGACGGGCGCCGCCCGCACATGCGCGGGCAACGTCGTCACCCAGACGCGACTTCACGTCGAGCCGGCCAGACACCCGGACATCGGCGGTTTGATCGGCGAACTCTGCGAATGCTTCGTGGGCCAGTGACATGTTTTTCTCCAGGATTCAGGGGGCTGGGAGGCCGTCAGTCAGGTGGAACGTTGTGACGCAGGGCTTTTGGTCAACACAGAACCATCGACACACTGGTCGATCGGGTCGGTGGGCGTCGGGCGATAGTGGGCGGCACGGACCACGGACGAAAGTAGGAGGAGATCCAGTCCGACCCATCCGAGCGACAGGAAGGTCGGGAATGTCTCGGCGTCGCCGTGGCTCCAGCGCAGGATGCCGACGACAGACGACGCGACGAGTGCACACATGGCGACGACCTGCGGGATGATCGGTCGGTAGTCGATCCGGGCGTCGACCTGCTCCTTCGAGGTCACCGAGAAGGAGATGTGGCGTCGGAAGAAGACCGCCGCGGCGGCCGAGAGGGTGGCCGATATCCAGATCGGGAACAGTGCGAACGACATCTGCTGCCCACGCCACAGGCCACCGGACCGGTACCCGGCCACTTGGAACAGCAACTGACAGCAGACGAAGAAGGGGATGAACCTGGCGAAGAAGTCCAAGGGGTAGGCGTTCATGGGGAACACACCGAGCGTGAAGTAAATGATCGGCGCGGCGATGTAGACCACCGCCGCAAAACCGTTGAGGTACGAGGTCATGGTGGCCAGGTACATCAACCGCTGCGCGAGCGTCAGCCCGGATTGGAAGAGTGGGTTGTCGGCGAAGAAGACCTGCATCGACCCGGTGGCCCATCGCTGACGCTGGCCGAGCATTGTCGCGAGGTCGTCGGGTGCGAGACCTTCCACCAAGACCTCGTGGTGGTAGACGCTCTCCCAGCCCATGGCGTGCAGGTGCATCGCGGTCGCCATGTCCTCGGTCACCGTGGCGGTGTTGATCGGCTGGATCGCCAATGCCTGGTCGATTCGGGACACTTCCACCGAGTACATTGTCTTGTGCAGTTCGTCGACGACCTCTTCCGGTACCCACGGGGGTGAATCAAGGATGTCGTGAATACCGGCACGCAGCTCGAAGGCGACCTCGCCGACCGGGGCGCCACGCCGCAAACTGCG